>CAZORO010000189.1:0-9226 GCA_964581845.1 uncultured bacterium | reverse complement strand
GAATAACGCGCTTCCAGCAGTTTTTTTAAATAGCGGAATCGCAGTTTGACCAGCTCCAGCTGTTCCGGATACAGCTTTTTCGCCTTGACCAGCACATGCTCGCGCACGCCGATTTTGCCGAAATCGTGGAGCAGGCCGGAAAGGAAATAGTCGAAGACCTCCTTTTTAATAGAAATTCTGTTTTTTTCGAGTGAACACGTTGGATCCTTGTCCGGGATTATGTCAGGTGTGGAAAACCCAATATCGAGGGTCGTATGGGAAAAGGTAAACCGAAGAGCTATTAAACAGATGCGAGCAAATGTTACTCAGAAATGAGCAAATCATTCTCATTCATGGTGCTCCACAATCGGAGGGATTTGATAGATTAGCAGTAAAATAATGGAAAGATGTTACTAAACGAACTTGGTCTTGTTTCTGCAAGCAAATCTCATAGACACACGTACATCTCTCTTGGGGGTCGCGCCCCACTCGCCTTTGGCGTGACCCCTGACCTCTTTCTCCTCCTCATCGTCATAGTCCAAATAAAAGAAGCCTTCTTTTCGATGAAATTTAACCTTGCAAATCGAAAGTAGTACTTTAGAATTACAAGAATGATCAAACGAAAGCTACTTGGGGAACTCCTGAGTTCTCTTTCCAGATTTCCAATTGCCGGGCTTCTCGGCGCTCGTCAAGTAGGGAAGACAACTCTGGCGAAGTTTATCGCTGAGCAGTCACCGGGATCAGTCTATCTTGACCTGGAACGTCCATCCGATATTGCCAAGCTCAGCGAACCCGAGCTTTACTTGGAGTCCCATGCTGGTCATTTGGTCATTCTCGATGAAATCCAGCGTCAGCCCGGCCTTTTCCCGCTACTCAGGTCTCTGGTTGACAGCCATGAACAGAATGGCCAATTCCTAGTTCTCGGGTCGGCCTCTCCCGATCTGATCCGGAAGTCATCTGAGACCTTGGCGGGACGTGTCATCTATCATGAATTGACACCCTTCCTCCTGGAGGAGGTAGAAGACACAGGGATCACATTGGACAGGCAGTGGCTACGGGGTGGATTCCCACGAAGTCTTCTCGTTGACGATGATTCAATATCACTTGAATGGCGGGATGCCTTTGTCCGGACTTATCTGGAACGCGATATCCCAGCCTATGGCAGCCGCCTCTCGCTAGAGGTGTTACGCCAGATGTGGCGGATGGTGGCCCATAGTCATGGACAGATCTGGAATGCAGCCAGACTGGCAGCCTCTTTGGGAATCTCTTCACCGACAGTGAAACGGTACCTCGATCTGCTTGAGTCCACTTTCTTGATCCGTTCGTTACTGCCTTTCCATACCAACCTTGGCAAACGTCTCGTGAAAGCTCCCAAGGTGTACATACGGGACAGCGGGCTGTTGCATTGTTTGCTTGGAATCGGAACATGGGATGGCCTGCATGGCCACCCGATTCTGGGAACATCCTGGGAAGGATGGGTGATTGAGCAGATTATGAGCAGACTCCCCTCCATGTGGAGAGGCTGGTTCTACCGGACCTCGGCGGGGGCTGAACTGGATCTCCTCCTCGAGCCTCCCGGTCACCATCCTCCCATCGCAGTGGAGATCAAGTACTCAGCCAATCCAGTGCTCACACGTGGTTTTTGGTCGGCTCTGAAAGACCTTCGTTTGGATAAAGGTTATGTGATCTGTCCTACCCGCGAGTCCTACCCTCTCGCAAGGGGGGTGGAAGCTCTCCCGGTGGACCTAATGCTCAAGCGTTTGGTGTAGTCTCCTAGAGACCAGCTGATATTCCGTAATCTATCGGTCACATTCGAGATATCTACTCCTCTGAAGGAGAAACATTCAAACTCCCGCTATCTGTCTTGTTGTCTTATCTGGGATTCCGGAAAAGACAAGAATCCTGATTCACTTGTGTTCATGGAAAGGAGATTCCCTCTCATGCCAGTGTTTCGTCTTCTTTTGTTGTTGTCTTTTTTTGTCCAAACCGCTTTGGCCTTGCCTCAGTGGAAATTCAATGACCTGGACATCCTCTCCACCTGGGTGCCGAATGCCGAGTGCGCGGATGCGGCGGTGAGTGGGGATTCGCTCAAACTGCACACCATCGGGAGCGATCCCTTTCTCCAATGTGATTCCATCAACCTCCAGACAACTCCCTGGCAGTATGTCCGCATCCGGATCAAAGCCGATAAATCGGGGATGGGGGACTTTTTCTGGACAGGAGATACCTCTGGCCAATATGGTGGTTTGACCGAGAACAAGAAGTCCCGCTTCCTGGTTCAGGGTAAGGGGGAGTGGGAGAATATCTGCATTGTCCCTGGCTGGCACACCGAGGGGAAGATCCTGAAACTCCGTTTGGATCTTTATGACCATACTCAGTTTGAGATTCAAGAGATCGAGGTAGTCGATTGGGCCGTTGGGAAGACTCCTCTGAATGCTTTTCCTGAGATCAAGAACAATCAGGATCTTGCCTCCTGGTCCATTGTACCGGGGTGTGAAGACTACTACGCACCACCCCTGAACATTACTTCACTCGGCCAGGACTGGTTCAACCTGCGGATGAAGTCTCCGCGGGCTGGTGTAGCGAGTGTTCTCTGGATGTGTGGAGGGGAACGTGGCCTCCAAGCCGAGGAGTTCACTATCAAGGGCGATGGCCAATTCCACACCTACAGCCTGGCGCTGGGGGGGATCCCCTCCTGGCGCGCTCCCATTGTGGCCTTCGGACTACGCCTGCCACGAGAAATCCGCAAGGAAGCCACCATTGAAAGATTGACCCTCAACAGTGGTCCCGCAGGTCCGCCAGATATCGAGATTTCGTATCTCGGTTTTGAGAATGGGGTGAACCGGGTGGGCCGTTTCTGCAACCTGCTGGGCCAGATCCGCAATGTGGGAGGCGATGGGGCCGCGCCCATGACCGCCACCGTGGAGTTCAGCCAGGCCGTTCATGCCAATCAGGAGGATTGTGTCCGTCTGGTGCCGGGGATAAAACATGGGGAACAACAGGCCCTGCTCTGGACTCTGCGCGCTGACCGGCCAGGAGATGCAACCGCCAGCCTTGTGGTGGAATACGGTACTCAAACGGCTTCCCACGAAGTCACCCTGCGCTTTGAACCCAAAGTGGACAATGGTTATCCTGCTCCTCCCAAGCCGGTTAAGTCATCAATCGATCTGTGCATATACTACTTCCCCGGCTGGGACAATGACGCCAAGTGGGACTGCATCCGCCGGGTTGCCCCCATCCGGAAACCGCTGCTGGGGTATTATGATGAAAGCAACCCGGAATGCGTGGACTGGCAGATCAAGTGGGCGCGTGAGAATGGCATCAATTGCTTCCTGGTCGATTGGTACTGGTGCAAAGGACACCAGATTCTCAACCATTGGTTTGATGCCTATCGGAAAGCACGTTACCGCGACCAGCTTCAGGTCGCCATCATGTGGGCAAACCACAATCCACCCGGAAACCACTCCGCTGAGGATTGGCGTAATGTGACCCATAGGTGGATCGAGCAGTATTTCAACCTCCCCTCCTATTACAAGATCGATGGCAAGCCTGCTGTGTTCATCTGGGACCCCAAACTCATCCGAGAGGACTTGGGGAGTAGCGAGGCGGTCCGCGCGATCTTCGAGGAATCCCAGAACATGGCCCGTGAGGCTGGTTATAGCGGGATCACTTATGTGGCCATGCACCACCACGACTCTCCCAGCCAAGCCCAGACTCTGCTCGAGGAGGGCTATGCGGGAGCTACCAACTATCATGAATTCGGGACCGCTACCGAGGCCGCGCTCTCAATGACCGAGTTGCGTTACTCCGATGTAGCCGCGACTGTCCCCTCCAAATGGGCGGAACGGGATGAGATGTGCGGCAAACTGACCTACTTCCCAGTGGTGGATTCAGGCTGGGATCCCCGTCCCTGGCATGGTTACAAATCGATGATTCTCAGGGGACGTACCCCCGCGCTGTTCGGAGATCTACTCAAGAAGGCGAAGGCTTTCGCCGATGAAAAGCACAAACCCTTGGTGGTTCTCGGACCCGCGAATGAATGGGGCGAGGGAAGTTATCTTGAACCTTGCACCGAGTATGGATTCGAGATGTATGAAATGGTACGTGAGGTCTTCGCGGAGGGAGATCCTGAAACCTGGCCGGTGAATCTTGGGCCAGCGGATTTGGGACTGGGCCCTTATGACTTCATTCCTCCCCTCGTCACCGATTCCTGGTCCTTCACTGATGGTCCGGAGGGATGGACACCGATGATGAATACCGGAGAGTTCCGTTGCGGGAATGGCGCGCTCCGGACAATCACCACCTCAAGTGATCCAGCCCTTACCGTGAGTACTCCTGGACTGAGTGCATCAAGGTTCACCAAAGCCCTTGTAAAAATGCAGATGACTGGATCTCATGAGAAAGAATCCTCAGCGCAGCTTTTCTGGGCCGCGCAGGGCAGTCCGGTCAGCTTGGAAGCCTACAGTGTAAGGTTCCCAGTCAAGATAGATGGAAGAATCCACGAGTACATGGTGGATCTGACAACTAACCCCCATTGGAGTGGAAGGATCTCCTCACTTCGTTTCGATCCCTGTGATGACAGCGATGTGGAGGTTGTGATCGAGGAGTTCCGGTTTATGAAATGATGTTTGGGGTGCATCAAGGGGTCAGCGGACCTATAATGGATTTGGGCTAAATGGATAAAAAGAAATCCGCCTCGGAACAGCCGATGAAACTGGCCAACATGGTCTTGAATAAGGAGATCACGCTGGACCAAGGGCTGATCTATGCCCAAAACGCGAATGTTCTGGAAACCTTCATAGAGGGGTTGAATGTCCTCGCTGGAGGAAGGTATTTCGAGCCGGCCTTCGCGCGTGAACGGCTCCGGTTGGGCAATGCGGCCCGTGCGGTGGAGGGACGGATCCCTGCCTTGCAGCTGCCTCCGGAGCTGCGGGATTGGAGTATCGAGAAGCTGGGCCAAACATTGGTCCGTACCGCCGAAGAGGCCCATCCTCCCACCCCCCCCGAACCGGCTGTTGAGGAAGCCCCTACGCCCGAGCAAACCGAACGCGAACGCTTTGAGCAGGCACTCTCCCTGTTAAGGGGAATCGACCGCAAGATGCGTGGCCTGCGCTCCCGCCGCCGTGAATGCAAGGAACTCCTCAACCTCCTTCTCGCCTTCGAGAAAAATCGCCGTACCGCGCCCCGGCCATGGGTCGGCGGGTTGACCATGATTTGCTGGACACTCCTGCTCGCGATACCGGTTTGGCTTTTTTTTCAATCACGTGCGGGTGTGGGGGCCTTCTTGTTGGGGGGGATCCTGGTGGCTGGTTGGGTGGTCCGCCGTGAAATGATCTGGAGCGAGCATGTCCAGGACTCGGAGCAAACCCTTAGCGAGCAGCGTAGGGTGAACATGGAAGTTCAACGTAGCGCGATTTCCGAGCTGGAACGCAATCTCCAGGATCATCGTGTGGAGGCAACGGAGCTTGTGAATACCTTTTCCGAAACGGACCGGAAGAGCCTGATCAACTCCTATCCAGACATCTTTGTGAAATCGCACCCACAGCAGGAGGAATAACCCCAGTCTTAACGGCATGCCTCTGTGGTAAGATGCCTCTCTTATGCCTCCGCGAAGACCCCCTCTTCTTGAGATCTACCGTCTCATGTTCGCGCACTTCGGACACCGTAAATGGTGGCCCGGCGATACCCCCCTCGAAATCATCGTGGGTGCGATCCTGACTCAGAACACGGCTTGGCAAAATGTCGAGAAAGCGATTGGAAACCTGAAGACCAACCGGGCCCTCTCCATCCCCCGCTTGCGTGATGTCGATGAGACCCAACTAGCCGAATGGCTGCGTCCCTCCGGGTACTACAACCAGAAGGCCAAGAAGATCAAGGCTTTCATCGTATTCCTCGACCGGCATTATGGAGGTTCGATTTCACGCATGAGCCAAGCCCCCTTGGCATGCTTGCGCGGGGAGTTGCTCAAGGTGAAGGGCATCGGTCCGGAGACCGCGGATAGCATTCTCCTGTATGCATTGGGGAAAAGAGTGTTTGTCATTGATGCCTATACAAAGCGGATCTTCACACGGCACCATTATTTCACGGGTGAGCCCTCCTATCATGAAGCTCAGAAGTTCTTTGAGGAGGAATGCCCGCCGGATGTGGACCTGTACAATGATTTCCATGCGCAGATTGTCGCCACCGGAAACCGCTACTGCAAACCCACTCCGCGATGTGAGGGGTGCCCTCTGGAGCAGTTACCACATAAAACGAATTTGGGAGAGAAATAATGGAAGACTTACCCGGCAAGGTTCGTGTGCAGGATGCGGTGTTAGCCAATATGGTGACTCTTTCCGCGATGTTGGATTATTTGGAGAGTCTTCATCCGGGAGCCAGGGCTGTTATCGACCAGCGTGCCCTTGAGATCGCGCGCGCGATGAAGACAACCTCGGAGAAACCACGCCCAGATGATGAGAGGGAGTAGCCGGATGGACCGCGTTCAGGAATTTGAGGTAAAGCTGAGCAAGGTACGCAACCGGTTGGAAGAGCGCTCACTGGAGGTGATCATCCTCTCACGGCGGAGCAATTTCGCTTGGTTGACAGGCGGCGGACAGAACTACGTCAGTACCGCCACTGAATTCGGCGTGGCTAGCCTCTTCATCCAGCATCACCAAGTACTCCTACAATCCAGCAACATTGAGAATGCCCGCCTGATGGAGGAGGAATGCGCGGGGCTGCCTTTGGTTCCTTGGGTCTTTGACTGGTCCACTGATGCGGTTGCCGTTTTCAACTCCCGGCGTCTTCAGGGCGCGCCCTATGGTACCGATGGAGGCCCCTGGGGAGGAGGCGTGGACTTGACCAGCGACCTTATGCGCCTGCGTCACCCGCTCCTGCCGCCGGAGGTAGAACGCTACCGGCAGCTCGGCAAAGATGCCGAAAATGCCATGGCCGGGGCTTGCCGCTCTCTCAAAGTTGGCATGACTGAATACCAGGCCGCGGCCCTGCTTGCTGGGAAGTGCCTTGAGCGGGGGATCGAAGCCACGGTCCGCTTGGTGGCTTTCGATGAGCGCATCGACCGTTTCCGTCACCCCATCCCTACCGCCAAGACATTGGTCAAACGGGCTTTGATGGTTCTTGGCGCCCGGCGCCAAGGGTTGATTGTCAGCCTCTCGAGGATGGTCTCCCTTGGTCCCATCGACAGCGAGTTGCGCCGTAAGCATGACGCGGTCTGCCGGGTTGATACTGTCCTCAATCTGAATAGTGTTCCGGGCCAGTCCTTGAATGGTATCCTGCAAAAGGGGATTGCCCAGTATGAGAAGGAGGGATTCGCGGAAGAGTGGAAGCAGCATCACCAGGGCGGATTGACCGGTTATGAGGGACGCGACATCCGCGCCACACCACGCAGCGACTATGTCCTTCCCGCCCCGGATGCGGTGGCCTGGAATCCCTCGATCACCGGCACCAAGAGCGAGGACACCTTCCTAGTGACAGAGACTGGTCTGGAGAACCTCACTGAGTCGAGGGACTGGCCGATGGTGAAGGCGGAGACGGATAAGGGCGCGCTGGAACGGTGTGATGTATTGGAGTTATGAAATCAATGAGAACCGCTATTCCCATCGATCCCGAGTTCATTAAAGCCTTCTGTCAGAAATGGAAGATCCAGGAGCTCTCGTTCTTTGGCTCTATCTTGCGGGATGATTTTGGTCCGGAGAGTGATGTTGATGTGCTGGTGACCTTTACTGAAGATGCCAGATGGACTGTTTTCGACTGTATGGAGATGGAGGAGGATTTCGCACAAAAGGTTGGTAGAAAGGTTGAGATCTTCACACGCGCTTCTGTTGAAAGGAGTGCGAACTGGATACGCCGGGATGAGGTGCTGAACTCAGCGGAGACTGTCTTAAAAATTTCCCTGTAGGGTGGGGCTTGCCCCACCGTTGGATTGGGACATTCAGCTCGCCCACGAGTTGCACTCGTGGGCGGAACCTTTTTGGCGGAGTTGAACTCCGCCGGGAGGTCACGGCGAAATATCGCAGCGTGGGAGTACAACTCCTGGACCAGCTGTTGAGGTATGGACCAGGGAAGAGGGTCTATTTTTATGCTTTGTGGGTGCCGGAAACCGGTATGGGAGACTGTCTATGCAAAGGGATGAAGCGGTTTTGGTTGATATCCTCCAAGCCGCGCGGGATGGGTCCCCAATGGTATCCTGCCCTGAAACCCCACAGGAGCTCCTAAAACAAGCTGTTGAAACCATCCAGAACGGAAATCCCACCAAGGGAGAAGAGCAGCTTCGTGAGATCACTCATGCCTTCCCCGATTACCTCGATGGTTGGGGACATTTGGCCCATGCCCTGTATCTCCGGAGACAATACCACGCAGCGATTGAGTGTTATCAACGTTGCCAGACGATCTTCCCCGGCCTTTTGGAGGCATACACCCTCGAAGCGGAATGCCATGCACAACTTGGGGACTTTGAACAGGCCGCGGGCTGTCATAGGCGCTCACGGCACCTTGTGGAGGATCCCGCTGAAAGTGTGGTCAAAGAGGCAGACTACCTCCTGCGGGCTGGAAAACGCCACCAAGCTTGCAAGGTCCTTCATTCCCTGAAAGATGATCCTTCTTTCTCTTCCGATGAGGTTCAGTCCCGTCTACGGCTGTCAGAAAGCCCGCTTTATGTGGCTTTGCGTGGGATTGTAAGACTAGTCCCTCGATTGGCCAAAAGGATTACGGAACCAAGACTGTTGGTTTCGCTCTTGAGGGAATTCAGGCAGATTCCTTTCTCCATCCCCGCGATCCGGGATTCAAGCAACCATACTTTTTGGGATTACCTGAAGGATGGTTTCCTCAAACATAATCTCCACAAAATCCCCCTTGGCTCTTGCGACTTGTGTGGAAGCCGAAGATCCCAGAATGTCTTTTACCTTCCTGACCGGAAGGTGGTCCGTTGTAAAAAATGTGGTCTCGAAAGGCTAGAAAGGATTCCCAAAGGAGGCCATGACCTCCATACAGGATTCTACGAACGTGACGAGATTGTGGCCACGGTGGAACAGGAATGGTCTAGTCCACATGTCCTGGAACACCATATGGCGTGGCTTACTACAGCATTTCTGATGGCGGGAATTCGTTTTCCGAATGCCGGGGGACGTCTTTTTGAGATTGGATGTGGTGGAGGACAGCTCCTGGCTCATTTGAACGATTGCGGGATGCAGGTGGCTGGGATCGATGCTTCAGCATCATTTGTGGATTTGGCACGGACCAAGTATGGTCT
>CAZORO010000188.1:0-9229 GCA_964581845.1 uncultured bacterium | reverse complement strand
AGGTTTTCTAATGCCAGAATACACGACCAAAACTCATAGCCCATCGCTCGATGGCATGAACTGGCTCTTCTCGCTCACCAACTATGAGAAGGGGATGCCCTCCAAGTATACAGGTGCCGCCTTCTCCACAGGCCGGTATGAGAGCCTCCTCAAACGGTTGGGTTCTCCTCACCTGTGTGGAATTCCCACAGTTCAGATTCTTGGTACCGATGGCAAGGGTTCCACCCTTGCCTTCCTGGAGGTCCTACTTAATCGTGCGGGGAAAAGAGTTTGCTCCTTCATCTCACCGCACCTTGTAAGCGCTGAGGAACGCTTCCGACTGGATTCCATCTCCGTTCCAGTGGAGGTCCTGAACCGCCATCTGGAGACTGTCCACCTCACTCTGAAGGATAAGGGGGAGATCACCTTTTTCGAGGTTCTCAATGCCGCCTTCTGGCTGTGGGTGAATGAGGTTCTTCCCGATGTGATTCTGCTCGAAACGGGTCTGGGCGGGCGTCTCGATACCACTACGATCTGTGAACCATCCCTGAAAATTCTGACCTTGCTGGACCGCGATCATGTTCCGCTTTTGGGTAAAAGGGTGGAGCCGATTGCTATGGAGAAACTGGCTGCCCTGCGGCCTGGAGTTCCTACTCTGATCGCCCGTCAGTCCCCTTATCTGGTTGATTTCATTGAGGACCATGTTCAGGCCAATGGCATCCCCGCCCGCTGGGTGGAACAGGTATGCCAAGCACAGGTGCTATCGAGATCCCGTTCCCATTGGGAGGTAGAAGTCAGACATCCCGCTACCGGATCGTGCCATTGCCATCTCGGACTCCTCGGTGACCATCAGGTTCCCAACTTTTCCACGGCCCTTTGCGCGGCGGAGGCATTTGGAGTGGATCTAGGCCGCCTGCCCAAGGAACAGGAGATGCGCCCCAACTGGCCGGGAAGGTGCCAACTAATCGAGGATTCCTTGGGCGGCGACTGGATCTTGGATGGTTCTCACACCCCCATGTCGGGGCATGCCCTGCGCTCTGTTTTGGATGCCATACTCCCTGGGAACACACACCGGACTTACCTCGTGGCGGTCACGAAAGACCGTTTTCCATGGTGCTACCTGAGAGGACTGGACCTGAAAAGGGAGGATCAAGTCTTTCTTGTCGATACTGACCACCCACGGCTATGGAGCGCTGAAGATCTCCGAGCGGCTTTAATGGAAGCCGGCTGGGGAGACTACAATAGTCCATCTCTGCAGGTGGGTTCCGCTGATGAGGTGCTATCGGCTCCGCCTTCCGAAGGAGAAGCAAGGATCGTGTGTGGTTCGCTCTATTGGGTTGGGGAAGTGATGAGGAGGATGAATTTCTAATGCTTGATCTCACTCACTTATGGGAGAGGCTGGGAAACAGTCTTCCAAATGGGCTGCGGTGTATTCAAGCGCTTGAGAAAAATCCTCATCCTCAAGCTCCGAGTATTCCCGCTTGATCCCATCCCAGTTTCGATAGGTGGCCAGCAATTCCAGGACCCTCCGGACAGTCAACCTCATCCCACGGATGCAGGGTTGGCCATTCATCCTATCCGGGTCTTGGGTGATTCGGTCAAAGGTCATGGGCTAGGGTCTCCAACGGTACATTCCCAGTCACATTATAAAGCGTTGATTAAAAGATTCACCAGTGCAACTTGAATGTGTCCTTGTGAATCACATTACAGGAGCGGTAGGATGTTGTTCAGCTAGTAACCCTTGCTCCTGTAATAGGCTTTATTGAAAGGTTAACCGGGATGAACAAGCTGATCCAAGTCATCGATACCATACGCCAGAAGCTTCCCTCTCTACGCCGCCATGCCCTGAAAGAGACTCCAACCAGAACCATAGTCATCGATCCCTTACTGGAGGCGCTTGGTTGGGATGTGCGTGATCCAGATGAAGTCCAGCTTGAGTATCCCACAGTGGATGGCAAGTCCGTGGACTATGCTCTTAAACTGAACCGGAAACCTGTGTTGCTTGTTGAGGCAAAGGCACTGGATGACCCGCTTGATGATGTGAAGTCAATCACTCAGGTTGTCGGTTATGCCTCCAACAATGGCATTGTTTGGTGCATCCTGACCAATGGGATTAAATGGCGTGTCTACCGGAGTGTCGAAAAGTGTCCGGCCCCAGATAAACTCATGTATGAGGTTAACCTTGAACCCAATCAGTCTGAAGGAATGAACGCTGAACAAATTGCCCGGGGGATGTGGCGTTTCTCCTTAGATGAAATGGCGAAGGGAACGCTGGATGTGTTGGGCGAAAAAATTTTTACTGATGGGAAGGTAAGGAAAGCGCTCAATAGCTTGATGGTCGATCCCCCCAGGCCTTTTCTCACTCTCCTTCAAAAAGGGATAGGTGATGACAACTTATCTCCCCGGCGAATCAGGGAGAGTTTGGTTCGTATTGCATCCGGAAATGTTTTACAGGACACCCCATTACCTTTGTCGGAATCAATTCAAGAAAAACCATCTGAAGAAAATAGCTCATTCCGGTCAAAGGGTGCGAAAAAGGCCTGGGAAACCATACGGGCGAGGAAGAATGAAAGTCCTTACAATGAAGAACACCATCTCTCCGGTAAGCCCCAGGAGGCTATCCAGCTTTTCCATGAGATTGATCGTTTGTGTCTATCGTTCCAACCGTCGGGAATTTCACGGCGCTATCTGGCCAAGTCCATCAATTACGAACATGCTGGAAAATGTTTTTGCAGCGTCCATGTTCTCCGTGGTGGACTAAAAATGTGGTTAAAATTGCAACTCAGTTCTATTGAGAATCCACCCTCATTCGCGCGGGATGTGTCTACCCTGGGGCATTGGGGGACTGGCGACGTGGAACTCCACATCAGCAACCTCATGGATTTCGAAGAAGCCATTTCCTTGATCCGCCGATCCTTCGAGTCCACGAAGTAAAGTTCATCTGCTGGGTGGAATAGACCACTTGGTTTGACTTACAGAAAATCTCTCAGTCACCACCTCCCTCCTCTGGTGGCATAAACTTCCGCATCTCCGCTATGGCCTGTTCAAGCGTGATATCTTTGAATAACTCGCGGCGTTCCTCAGTGTAATTACCACTTCCTTGTTGGAGAAGTTGTAAAAACTGTTCAGCACCTGCAAGGCCCAGTTTTTCCACTAATGCATCATATCCAGCCTCGTAAAGGTCAAGTAGAGCTAGATCAGAGTGAGGTTTCATCTTCTTGAGACTCCTTGAATACGTAAAAAACTGGATTAAGAACTTCCAATTTCACCATTGTGCGCTGTGCCAACCGCTTCATCGCGTCATCGACTGTCAAAAGCGTATCAACACCCCCAATTTCTGCCCATGCCAAATGGAGAGCGTCGAACTGGCCAAAACCCATTCTCCTCAGTGAGTCAGCACGGATTTCCACGGCATTTCTCTCCACCTTAAGGTTTTCAAAAGATTGCAACTGCCGCCGTACCCTAATCCTCCGGTATGGGTTGGGATCACGTTCATTCTCAACCAACAAACTTGGTGTACTTACCAGCGTGATGCTTCCCTCTTCATGCCGGGCGAGCATAATTCGTACTGCGACTGCTTCGATATGGACTCTGCCTTCCTTTTGGTTATCAAACAATCTTTTCAGGCAGCATAGATCCAGGATTATCCTTTTCTTCTTACTCATTCTATCTCTCATTGATATGGGGCAAAAGCCTCGTTTCAGGACTGGATACGGATCTCCTACTTCTAAGGTCTGTAGAACCTCCCTCGCACCCAGCCTTCCTCAGCCGACAAGTCCGGAGCATCGGGATCGCTGGTGTCGATTTCCGAGTCGTCCATGACCTCCAGGGCTCGGAGCTCCTCCTGCATCTTAGGCGTCATAATGGACAGACCTTCGACCCTCTTCAGGAGTTGCTTTCCTCGTGGGGATGATCCATTCAATTCCATGCTCATCCTCACCCCCCCATCAGCCTGAACCACCGCTCCGGCGCCTTCATCTCCGCGAGTTTCTGACGGAACTCCTCAAAGGTGTTGGAGGTATTGGCCGCTTTGAGAATCCTGGGAACCCAAAGAATATCCTGAAGCGTGGTGGACCAACGGAAGAACACTTTCCGGTCGAGGGGGGGGTAACCGATGACCTTGCTGTCCGCTGGGACTGTACCTGACAGCTTCACCCCCGCCATGAGCACCACACGGTCTCCGATAATAGAGTGGTCCGCGATCCCAGCCTGCCCGGCCGCGATGACATTCTTTCCGGTGGTGATACTCCCCGAGAATCCCGCCTGTCCAACCAGGATGTTGTGCCGTCCAATCCGGCAGTTGTGTCCGATCTGGACCAGGTTGTCGATCTTGGTTCCCTTGCCGATGATGGTCGGCTGGAGCAGTCCACGGTCGATGCACACATTCGCTCCGATCTCCACATCCTCCTCGACCACTACAATCCCCGCATGAGGAACTTTAAGACTCTCCCACGTTGAGGGATCATCATCCACCGGCTTCTGGACATACCCGAATCCATCGGTTCCCAGCACCGTACAACTGTGGATGATCACCCGGTCCGCCAGCTGGGTCCCCCAATTGAGCACTGTGTTGTAACCAATGGAGCAATCCGCTCCGATCTGGCACCCATAGCCGATGACCGCTCCCGCCATTACCTGGGTACGCGGTCCGATCCTCACTCCGCCACCGATGATCGCGCGTGGATCGATCACCGCCGTGGAATCGATCTCGCTGGTGGCGGGATCACCTAATCCCGTGGGAATGAATTCACGCAACAGCATTCCGAAAACCAGCTTGGGAAGCGGATGTAGCAGGGCAGGGAAGGTGACTCCTTGGGCGGCCTTGGGTGGCAGAATCGCGGCTTGTGCGGGGCTTTGCGCCAATCCCTCGACCGCTTCCTTGCTCTCTGCCCAAACCAGATCTCCCTCCTCAGCACAATCAGCGGTGTTGATGCCTGTTACCACGACATCGGCATGAGAGGGATCGGAAAGACGGGAGGAAGTCGCGGCGGCGATCTCTCCCAAGGTTTTGGGTTGATTGAATTTCATGGAATGGTCTCTCCGGAAAACATATGACGGTCGACTACTTGTAGGGCGGGGCTTGCCCCGCCGGGGTTTCATTGTGTTTTGACCGGTGGGGCAAGCCCCACCCCCTACCGCAGATCCTCATATTGAGCGCGGACACCGCATTGTAAGGATCTGAATTTCTCAACTGCTTCCGCGAAGGAGGATAAACCGCTCAGTGTGGCGCATGGCGCATCCGGATCGAACTTCGCGAGTAGCCCACTGAGGACTGTCCCCACACCTACCTCCACATAAGCCTGGCATCCCTGCGCCTTGAGAAACGCCAAGCTGGCTGTCCAACGCACCGGAGAGGTAAGTTGTTTGGGAAGGTGTTCCTTCAACTGAGCAACTTCCGTAACTGGACGGCCCTTATGGTTCGATACAAAAAGGGTGGAGGGTTTGTTGAAGGGAGTTCCTTCCACCACCTTGCTGAATTCCTTTTGGGCTTCCCTCATGAGTCCTGAATGGAATGCCCCAGAGACATTGAGGATCACCACCCGCTTGGCGCCTTTGGCCTTGAGTACCTCGGCGGCTTTTTGAACCAACCCGGTGGATCCACTGATCACGGTCTGCTCAGGAGAATTAAATCCCGCCACCGAAAGGGGGGTACCCTCTGCTTCGCTGATCTCACGGCAGGTCTGTTCGACTACGTCTGGATCGAGACGGATCACCGCGGCCATACTCCCCGGATTCCGGCTGGCCGCCGCCGCCATCGCATCCGCGCGTTTTTGCACCAACAACAGCCCAGTCTCGAAATCATACACACGTGCGAAATACAAGGCGGCATATTCCCCAATGCTGTGTCCCAGAACATAGTCTGGAATAAGTCCCTGGTCGAAAAGCAGCCGCACCGCGATACAGCTGACCGTGTAAATCGCCACCTGAGTGTTGTGAGTATCCGTCAATGCGGCCTCGGGACCCTCGAAACACAGGCTCCGCAGGTCGCGTCCGAGCGCCTGATTGGCCCTCTCGAAATAACTCGCGGCCACTGGATTTCCTTTGGCCCATTCCTTCCCCATCCCAACACTCTGGCTCCCCTGGCCTGGGAACAAAAAGGCAATCATCTATCCTTCACCTCCATCGGCTCCATCGCAATGAGGTCTTTTTTCAACGGCTGCAATGACATCAAATCGAATGTCATTATCCCGTGGTTTTATTGGTTCTGTAAAACAGAGATCATTGTGGCGATGTTGTCTGGTTTTGCATCCGCGGGGATGGCATGCGCCGGCGCGGCAACATAGCCCCCATCCTTGCCGATTTCATGGATCAACCATCTCACTTCATCCGCAACCTGTTGGACGGTTCCATAGGGTAGCGTCCGCTGGGTGCTGATTCCTCCAAAAAAGCAGAGACGATCGCCATAAAGACGTTTGGCGGCGGAAACATCCAATACCTCTGGTTGAAAGGGATTGAACACATTGACACCGATTTCAATCAGCTCCGGGAACAGATCCTCAACTTTCCCGCAACTATGAATGAACACATACCGCCCGCCGGCATGAACAGCACGGTACATTTCACAGACCCGCGGCTTGATGAACTCGCGCCACAACCGTGGACCCATCAGGACTCCCTTCTGAGTTCCCCAATCGTCTCCAAACATCACCGCGTCAATCCGGTAATCTTTGATCCTCTCGATTATCGCAAGATTGAACTCAAGTATCTTATCCAGGAAACGGTTCACGAAGCCGGGGTTACATGCCATCGCCACAAGGAAATTCTCCATGCCATGTAGCGTCCAGGCTCGCTCGAAGAGGCTGAATCCGAGATTCATCACGGTGAAGCGTTCGCCCAACTCTTCCGTGAGTGGAGGGAGCTCATCCCATTTTCTTAGTTCATCAACCTCTGGAAACACGAACTCATCCAGATTCCGGTCCGTGATGACCTGGTTACAGACAGTACCGATGTCTTTGTCAACAGTACGGTCCCAACGGACCCCAAATGGGTCTTGCCAGATCCCTCGATGAACCTCTCTCCAAAGGTCTTTCGATATGGCTCGGTGAACCTCAAAACAATTCCCCAATCCCACAAGGAAATCAGGATTACTATAGTAGCTGACCATCTTCGCATGAGCGGCCTGAGTGAAATCAATGTGATAAGGTGTTTTGTCAGGCTGCTGGTGTTCTAAAGTGGCCAGCACCCGCTCACGATTTGTCATGGCTTCTGGTCCTACTTCTGTAGCGATGTCTCGTGTGGATTCCATGTCTCCACCGAGAGAATCTCCACTGTCATAGGAGTCCCTCCGCTGAGGAATTCACAAGTATCCCCCGCGCGCCTTCCCCATAATGCTTTCCCCAAAGGGCTTTCGTAAGACAGAATGCCAGAATCGGGGTTGGACTCCCAAGGCCCCAAAAGGATCACGGTACGTTCGGTCTCTCCCACCCGTATTTTGACCTTCGATCCAAAGAGGGCCGTCTCCTTCGCGAATTCCTCCTCCCGCACTGAAGTCGCCCGGCCAATCTCTTCCTGCAGAGTGTTGACCATTGAAAGGAGGACTCCCTGACGCTCCTTGGCAGCATGATATTCCGCATTCTCACTCAAATCGCCCAGCTGCCGCGCCGCATCGATCTCCTTGGAATTCTTTGGGATATCGATCTCCTTAAGCCTTTTCACCTGAGCCTGTTTGGCTTCCAGATTCCCAGCCAGGCAGAGCAATCGAGTTGGTAAAGGAGCTGCCGAACCCGTCATGGAGCTTTCGGATGGCGCTATCAACTGATCATGGAAATGAGCACCCAGGTATCCTGTGATCTCCTTGCGGATTCGATCCTCAATGCCAACCGCGCCCTCAGTAGTCTTCATGAGCTGCCGTGCAATGGTGATATCGGCTTCAGTCATGATCTCGCGGAGCTGCTTAAATCCCGAGCGCTTCAAGATTTGACGGATATCAGACATCTGGGCACGGAGTTCCTGAGAGGCATCCTTTTTGGTGGTTTTAGAGCGGTAGTTGAGGACCTCATGCAGCCCCACTAAGTGCTCGATAAGAGAGGGACGTGTGATCCCCGCTTGCTCCGCCGCCTCACAGCTCGCGAGCAGCCTGCGCGCAAACCATATGAATAGCCCAGAGGCATCTCGGAACATCGGACGTACCTTCCTGAAAAGACTCTCCAGAACTCCCTCCTCGTGGTTCTTGGTGACATGCTCCGCAACGAGATCTCGAATCGAGTCCGGTCCATCGAAAAGGAGCCTTTCATAAGCATCCGCAAGTTGGTCTCTCAAAGACTCCTCCATCACGGTGAACCAACGGGTTTGCAGGGAAACACTCCGCATCCCCTCCAGTGCATTCACCGCACGGTCGAGATCCGCCAAGATGGGATTGACGATCTGATCGAGATGGTTCCGGTTCACTTTGATTTGCGAGGAGAGCTCATCGGCCACGAACACCGCTTCAAGAGCTTCGCTGTCAGAGCGGGTCTGGGAGGCTTTGGAGATCAGATCGTTGATCATTTGAGTCAGGATGGCCGCTTGGCAATCACCACGCCGATGACTGCGGTAATCCGAGAGGATATCCAGGCGTCCCCGCAGTGTACGGCACTCACGGAAACGCCGTGCGTATTCCTCATCAGGACCCTCTGGCGAATCT
Source organism: uncultured bacterium (assembly GCA_964581845.1). Taxonomy (GTDB): domain Bacteria; phylum Hinthialibacterota; class Hinthialibacteria; order OLB16; family OLB16; genus OLB16. The sequence goes on along the minus strand of CAZORO010000188.1, from coordinate 627 downwards.
CTTAGGGTGAATGTTTTCAACGCACCTCCGGTAACCTCGATGTAATGGTCATCTTTTAGTTTTTTACTGACCGCTGTCCACCACTTCGACCATCCTGATTCCGGGATTGGACGGTCCAACAGGGCATCCTTCACCTCCTTGGCGTTGGCCTTCCCTCCCATCGAAAGGAGAGCGGACTTGATGAGATCGACGGGGCATTCCTCAGCCATCCGGCGGACCTTCTCTTCATTCTCCAGCCATAGCGCACGGAGGTCATTGGCGGGGATGGGTGTTAATGATTTGTCCGCCATCTCCAGTGTCAGGAGGTGTTCTTTCTTCTTGGCGAAGTCGACAAACACACGTTGCTGGCCAGGATCGATCCGTCGGACTTTCCCCGCCCCCCAGCCGGAGTGGTAGAAAAACTGCCCCTCGCCGAACTTGAGGAAACGGTCCAGCTCCACCATGGCATCCAATACTGAATCCGCCGTGGCGATGCGTGAGAGATCCACCAGCTTGGGCAGGTCTGGACGATTAACATAAACTTCCTGGTATGCCTTGATGATCATGTCACGGAAACTGGCTTGGCGTTCTGGAAGGAACTCCGCGATACACCGAAGACAACGAAGGCGGTCTTCGGGATCGAGCTTG
>CAZORO010000187.1:0-9271 GCA_964581845.1 uncultured bacterium | reverse complement strand
ACAAAAACGAAACTGATTTATAATTATACTCCAAATGCAAATCCCCGGAGAGGCTTGATATTGCTGGCTCGCCGGGGATAATTTTTGGTGCGCCATCCAGGACTCGAACCTGGAACCAATGGATTAAGAGTCCACTGCTCTACCACTTGAGCTAGTGACCCGGTGGGGTTTTTACATGTTTCAACTCCCAATGTCAAGGTTGGGTCGAAGCCCTTCTACTCAGTGATAATCTCCACCAAACCAGTTGAGTTTCCACTCATAATCAGGGATTCTTCGCCTGTTATCGATTGCACTGGAGGAACTGTCTTCCCATGTCCAGAGAACGTAAGACCATCCATGTTGTCTGCAATTCCCATTGGGACCGCGAGTGGGTTTATCCCTTTGAGGAGACTCGTCTGCTCCTGGTGGATTTCATGGACAACCTGCTCGCGCTTCTTGACCGTGACCCGGATTTCCAGTCCTTCACCTTTGACTCCCAAACGGTCGGGATCGAGGACTACCTGAAACTTCGTCCCGAAAAGCGTGAGACCATCGTAAACCATGTGAAGTCGGGGAAACTCATCGTTGGTCCCTGGTACTCATTGCCCGAGGAGTACATCGTCAATGCCGAATCGCTGGTAAGGAACCTGGTGATCGGGCATCGTGTCGCTCAATCACTCGGTGAAATCTCCAAGGTGGGCTACACCCCCTTTGGCTATGGCCAGACCTCGCAGATGCCTCAGATCTACCAGGGCTTCGATATCGACACGATTATCTTCTACCGTGGCATCAACACACCCAAGAGCGAGTTCATCCTGGAGGGTCCCGATGGCAGCCGTCTGCTCGGAATGCGTTTTGGCTGCATGAGCCGTTTCAGCTACTATGTCTATGTCTACCGTGTGCTGCGGTATGGTTCTGATGATGTCTTCGCACGTTATGATTGGGACCGTGGCGCGGCTCCCTTCCGTCTCGCTTCCGACCGGTATCCAAGGAGCCACTACTACATCCTCGATAATGACAAGAAGCAATGGAACTCCGAACCGATTCCAGATCAACTGCGGAAGCTGGTCAAGGATGAATCGGAGCACTTCTCCACCAGCCACATCTGCTGCATGCAAGGTTTTGACTCCTCTGATCCCGATCCGCGCGAGAGCGAGATCCTCAAGATGTGCCAGGAGATGATGCCGGAGCACACACTCAAGTTCTCCAATCTCAAGGATTACATGGAGGCGATGCGCAAGGAGGTGAAGAATCCCACTGTCCTAACTGGTGAGAGCCGTGATCCTGGCTCGACCGGCAAGTGGACCCACCTTTTCGGGGATGTCATCAGCGCGCGTCCACGTCTGAAAAAGGCCAACCACCGCGCCGAGGTCAATCTCCAGCGCCTGGCTGAGCCCTGGAGCGCCATCGGTTCGATGGTGGGTGGGGAGTACCTCAAAACCGCCCTTGACCGTGCCTGGAAATTGCTCCTCCAGAACCATCCCCATGACACCATCACCGGAGGTGGCATCGACCAGATGGAGAAGGACTCGCACTTCCGTTTCGACCAAATCGATCTCATCAGCCAGGGGCTCGCGCGCCGTGGGATGCAAGCGGTCCAGATTGCCATTGATAACTCGGACCTTTCTCCAAAGGATTCAGTTCTGACCGTATTCAATCCCTGCCCCTTCCCACGCAGCGGGGTCATTTCAGCCTATATCGACATGCCCCAGGGGATGGGTTACAGCGCTTTCAGTGTACGTACTCCCGATGGGAGGAAGACCGCTCCACTTCAGCTGAAGGAGCGTTTCCCGCAGGGGCTGCTCATGCGCAACCTGCAAGATATCTCGATCGAGTTGCGCTGTGACCGGGTGCGTTGCCATGTGGAGGTGGAAGATATCCCCGCTTTCGGATACCGCACCTATCACCTGGTCCGCGAGGACCGTTTCGCCTATCTCCCAGGCTCACTTGCTCCAGAAACCAATGTCCTTGAGAATGAGTTCCTGCGTGTCGAGTTCCACTCCGATGGAACCCTTGATCTCACTCACAAAGAGACCTGTCATACCTACACCGGTCTACACTACCTGGAGGACTCGGGTGAGACCGGCCATTCCTGGATCCACATGGAGCCGGACCAGAATGAAATCATCACCTCGCATGGCTTCCCATGTTCCATCGCCCTGGAGGAGGCAGGACCGCTTCTGGCAAAGATCAAGGTGGAGTACCACCTTCAGATTCCGGTGAGTGTTGATGAGGAACCGGGCCTCGATTTCCGCGAGGGGGATCTGAATAACACACGGCGGACCAAGGAGCGGCGCCTGATGGTGGTCACCAGCCGCTTCACCCTGCGCGCTGGGCAGAAGCGCTTGGATGTCACCACCACCTTCGAGAACACTTGCAAGCACCATCGTTTGCGGGTGGTCTTCCCGACACGGCTAAAATGCGACCAGACCGATTCCGAGGCCTGTTTCGATGTCATTCCGCGGGACATTCATGTCAAGAAAGGGAATGCTTACTATGGCCGTCCAAATCCGCAGTACCCCATGCACCGCTTCGTGGATATGTCCGACGGAAAGAAAGGCTTCGCGGTGATCAACAACTGTGGGTTACGGGAATATGAGGCCATGGACCGCAAGGACCGTCCTCTGGCCATCACTCTCCTGCGTGCTTTCACTTTCCGGAACTCCCCGGTCTTCGGGCGTTGGGAGACCTACCCGGAGATGGAGATGTCGCAATGCTTCGGCACTCACGAATGGACCTACAGCCTCTACCCGCACATTGGCGATTGGACCGAGGGCGTGTATGAACAAACCGAAGATCTGAACCTGCCGCTTGACCCGGTTCAAGCCGGTCCACATGAAGGGACCCTACCCAAATCTCTTTCTTTGCTGGAGGTCAAGGGAGAGAACATCCAATTGACCGCTTTCAAGCAGGCTGAGGACCGCAAGGGAACTTTTATTGTCCGCCTGTTCAATCCCACGGACCGTTCCGTGACGGGTTCATTGAAGACATGTAAGCCCATCAAACGCGCTTGGCTTACTAATATGAATGAGGAGCGTCGTGAGAAGCTAAAACCTTCGGGCACGAAGCTTCCGCTCAAGATTGGTAAAAAAAAGATTGTGACAGTGGAGTTTGAGATATAGGAGATAGGTGGAGCGATTAGATTATAAAGGACTTCATCCCCCCCACCCCAGCCCTCCCCCGCAAGGGGGGAGGGAGATAAACACAATAAAGTATGAACTCCAAACAACTCCCTCCCCCCTTGCGGGGGAGGGCTGGGGTGGGGGGAAATTTGTGCTCACATAATAAACGCTCTCTGCTCACAAGGAGCCTGCCATGACCCGGCGTGAACGCCTGATGGCGACATTACGCGGCGAACCTGTCGACCGTCCCCCGGTCTGTTTCTATGAGATCGGCGGACAGGCTGTGGATCCCACTGATCCCGATCCCTTTAACATCTACAATGACCCTTCCTGGAAGCCGCTTCTTGATCTCGCGGAGGAACAGACTGACCTCATCCGGATGCGGTCGCCTCTCCTCACTCCTATCCCCGGCAATCCCCGTGATGATTTTTTTCACATCGAAGAATTCATCCGGAATAACAGCCGGTACATACGCACCGAGGTTCGCGTAGGTGGACGGACTCTCACCGAGTTGATCCGCCGTGACCCAGAGGTGGACACCCTGTGGGTGATCGAGCACCTGCTCAAAGATGCCGATGATCTTAAGGCATATCTCCAGCTACCGGATGAGGTGTTCACCTCCATGGTCTCGATAGCCAACTTAATCGAGGAGGATGAACGGACCGGTGACCGGGGAATTGTCATGGTCGACACCGCGGATCCGCTCTGCATGGGGGCAGCGCTGTTTTCCATGCAGGATTATCTCCTCATTGCCTTCAATGAACAGGATCTCTTCCACAGGCTATTAGAGAAATTCGCCCGGATTCTTTATCCCATCACCGAACAGGTCTCGTGCGAGTTTCCCGGTCACCTGTGGCGGGTCTTTGGACCTGAGTATGCCACCCCCCCCTATCTGCCTCCCAAATTGTTCGAGGAATACGTGATCCGCTACACTGGTCCTATGGTCAGAATGATTCAGCGCGATGGTGGCTTCGCAAGGATCCATTGCCATGGACGTATCCGTGAAGTGCTGCCGATGATCGCGCGGATGGGGGCACTCGCGCTTGATCCCATCGAGCCACCCCCCCAAGGGAATGTCTTCCTTTCTGAGGTACGCCGGGAGTATGGTGATCAAATGGTGCTTTTTGGCAACATCGAGGTCAGCGATATCGAGAACCTCGCACCGTCGGAATTTGAAAAGGTGGTAGCCAAAACCCTTAAGGATATTACTGATTGTCCGGGACGCGGTTTCGTCCTGATGCCAACCGCTGGCCCTTATGGGCGTACCATCACTGACAAAACACTTGCCAATTACAGAACCATGATCCGGATGGTGAATGATGAACTCACGTGAGATTGTCGCTAGAACAATTGCTTACGAATGGCCGGAGCGGATTGCCCGTTCTTTCTGGGGATCGGACCTGGTGGGGGTTGCTTACACATCCAAGACCCGCGCCACCGATTGGATCGAGGTGGGTGGGGGAGCCTGGGAACACCTGGATGAATGGGGCAACACCTGGCGGCGTCTGGACCTAACCTCCAAAGGAGAAGTAGTCAAGGGAGTATTGGATGACCTAGATGAAGCGGAGCACTACGAGTTCCCCGATTTCTCAAAAACCGAGGATTACCAACAGGCGGCACTCACCAGGCAAGGCAACCAAGACAAATGGGTCATGGGGTTGATGCCTGGTTTTACCTTTAACATCGCACGTAAGTTGCGCAGGCTCGACAATTATCTTGCGGATATTCTCATCGACCGGCCCAGGATCAGGGTTCTGCATGACCGGATCGATTCTCTGCTGGAGGACATGATCCGCAACTACGCTGTTGTGGGGGTTGACTCCATCTTCTTCCCGGAGGACTGGGGAACTCAGAGCCAGACTCTGGTCAGCCCTAAGCTTTGGATGCAGGAATTCTTTCCACGTTTCCAAAAACTTTGCCGTTTGGCCCATGACCTGGGACTCAAGGTCTTCATGCATTCCTGTGGGCAGATTGAGGGGATCGTGCCGGGTTTGATCAAGGCCGGTGTGGATCTCTTCCAGTTCGATCAGCCCGGCCTACATGGCATCGATGTACTGGCGGCGCATCAGGAACATGCCAAGGTAACCTACTGGTCTCCCGTGGATATACAGATGGTTCTGCCAACTGGAGATGAACAGAAGATCCGTGAGAGTGTACGTGAGATGGTGGCCAAGCTCTGGCGTGGGCGCGGTGGTCTCATCGCTGGGTACTATGAAGACAATGTATCGATTGGACTTGATCCAGCTTGGCAGGAGTGGGCGTGCGATGAGTTTGTTCACATTAAGCCTTGTTAGGCTGCAACAACTGACGGAGTGGCGGATTCATTGGCCCTATATAACGGGTTTGCAATATGATTCGGATGGGTGGCACAAGGCGATTAAAATCGCCACTCCGATCGTTTTTTGAGGTTTTGGTTACTTTGATTTGAATCCGGACCATGACTCCCCGCGAAAGATTCCTCCACACCCTGCTCTTCGGTTCACCTGACCGTATCCCCCTTCAACCGGGCGGAGGAAGGGAATCCACAATGCGCAACTGGCATCGTCAAGGATTGCCAGAGGATGTGGAAAATGTGGAGGAATTCGCTTACCGCTGCGTCGGCGGCACCCTTGATTGGCCTTCCTCAGGAGATCCGTTCACGGTGAATGAACGCATGATCCCCATGTTCGAGGAGGTGGTCCTCGAACAGAAAACGGACTCGCGGATAGTTCAGGACTGGAAAGGGAACATCTGCGAGATTTCCAACGAATACACTGTTGAATATCTCCGCAACCCGAAAGATTTTGTGACCAGGCGTTGGATCCGCTGCCCGGTGGAGAACCAAAGTGACTGGGAAGCCATGCAACGGCGCTACAATCCAGAGACTCCAGAAAGGCTTCCAAGTGAAGCGCTGGTACGTAAACCAATCGAGTGTGATGACACTCTACCTCTCGTCCTTACCTTCTCAGGCCCCTTCTGGCAGATGCGCGAGTGGTTGGGATTTGAGCGTTTATGCATGTTGTTTCTCGATGATCCTGGCTGGGTGCGCGAGATGGTGGCTTTCTGGGGGGATTATCTCTCACGCTTGCTCAGACGAGTTCTCCAGTGTGTGGTGCCCGATATGATCATCATCTCCGAGGATATTGCCTACAAACGTTTTCCGATGATCTCACCCGCCATGGCGCGGGAGTTTCTGTTGCCGGTCTACAAGACATGGGGCGAGATCATTCTTGGTTCTGGATGTCCGCTCTATGCCATCGATTCGGATGGATACATCGTGAATCTGATCCCGGTCTGGATGGAGGCGGGGGTGAATGTCACGATGCCGGTCGAGATCGCCGCTGGAAATGATGTGACCGAGCTACGCCGCCGCTTTGGAAAAGAGATTGCTCTGGAGGGCGGTGTGGATAAGCGTGCCATCGCAAGAGGTGGCGAGGCGATCTGGAATGAGCTCGGCCGTCTTGATTCGGTGATCCGCGAGGGGGGGCTGATTCCAACCTGTGACCATGCGGTCCCCGCGGATGTTTCCTGGCCCAGTTATCTTGAGTATGTGAGAGTTCTGGCGGAGAAGACAGGGTGGTTATAAAGGCATAACCGTTAATCTGTTTCACCGTAAAACTCTTTCAAGAGATCTTCCGGCAGTTCGTTGAAATCACCCGCCATCTAAATCTGTCCTTTGAGTAGGCCAGGAATACGAGCGTTCGGTTTCTCTGGTTCAGGATTGGCTTTTGATCTTCCATTTTTCCTCAGTCCCTCAAAGAACTTGCTGAGTATCTCCCCGCACTCCCCGGCCAGCACCCCCCTGATCACCTCGACCCGGTGGTTGAGGCGGGGATCCTCCAGTAACTGGTACAGACTTGCTGCCGCACCCGCCTTGGGGTCCTCAGCCCCATACACCACCATCGGGATCCTTGCCAGGATGATCGATCCGCAGCACTGAATGCAGGGTTCCAGAGTGACATACATCCGGCACCCCTCCAGGCGCCAGCTGCGGATGGTCCGCGCGGCCTGCTGGATGGCGATGAGCTCGGCATGCGCGGTTGGATCATTCATGGTCTCCCGCTGGTTGTAGCCCTCTCCCACCACCACGTTGTTGCGGATAATGACCGCTCCAACTGGGACCTCCCCCTCGGCCCCAGCCTTCCGTGCAAGATCCAATGCATGATTCATCCACCGTTCATGTGCCGCTTCCATCGTTCCATTCCAATTCACTTTTCAGATAAACCCCATTCCCACGTTCCTCAATCTCAACCGGGATGAGTGTATGTCCCTTACAAGGACCCGCTATGCAGAGGCCATCCTCAATCCGGTAGAGCGCGCCATGGGTTCTACATTGGAGCATCTCTCCACTCTCATCCAACACCTCGCCATCCCCCCAATCCAAGGAGACTGGAATGTGACGGCAGCGATTCAAGTATGCTCGGAAACCATCGTCTGTACGAGCGAGAATGATCTCCTGAGGCCTTTCCCCAGCGGATACCTTGAGGACCCGGGCATCACCAATTGGCATATCCTTGCCTGCCACCAGCCTGTCACCGGGATTGAAGGTTCTTTGTTCTTGGCTCATAGTAAGTCCGATCTTAGCCCGCAACATAACTTTCTCAAAGGAACTGCACCATGCGAGTGATCTTTCAACCCACCTCTGAACAGGCTGGTGTCTGGGCCGCACGCTATGTAGCCAAGAGTATTCTGGAGGCCAAGCCATCGCCCAAAAAACCTTTTGTCCTCGGCCTCCCCACCGGCTCTTCGCCGCTCGGGATGTATAAGGAACTCATCCGTCTCAACAAACGCGGGAAGGTTTCCTTCGCCAATGTGGTGACCTTCAACATGGATGAATATGTCGGTCTGGACCCGGACCATCCACAAAGCTACCACCGCTTCATGTGGGACCATTTCTTCGGTCATATCGATATCAAGAAAAACAACGCCAACATTCTGGATGGCCTGGCTAAAGACCTTGAGAAGGAATGCGAGCGTTACGAGAAGAAGATCGAGTCCTATGGGGGGGTCCATCTCTTCACGGGCGGCATTGGCGAGGATGGCCATTTGGCTTTTAATGAACCTGGTTCCTCGCTGCAATCCAGGACACGTCTCAAAACCCTGACTGAGGACACCCGCAAGGTCAACGCCCGCTTTTTCGGCGGTGATCCCGAAAAAGTGCCCAAGCTGGCTTTGACAGTTGGCGTGGGAACCATCACCGATGCCCAGGAGGTGATGATCCTGGTCATGGGACACCACAAGGCACGTGCGCTCCAGAAGACAGTCGAGGAGGGAGTCAACCACATGTGGACCGCTTCGGTGCTTCAACTTCACCGCCATGCGATCATCGTAGCGGATGTGGATGCCGCCTATGAGCTCAAAGTAAGAACATACAATTACTTCCGTTCGGTCGAAGGTCCCCACTTCGATCCGGACTCGATTATGAAAGGTTAGTGCTTTGAGGGAAGGACCTCACCCCCCTGACCCCCCTCTCCCCACTAGGAGAGGGTGGGGAGTTTTTCCCCCCTCTCCCCACGGGAGAGGGGGGTCAGGGGGGTGAGGTTTAGCATCTTTAGAATAGAGCCATAGTGTAGGTGATTGCACGAACCGATCCCATCAAAACCTCCGTTTTTCTTCCGGCGCTCCGCTCCGCGGACCGTCTAACTTTCCCTGTCCGCGCCCTGACACTGAATGAAATCCGGGATCTGGAACACCAGGGGTGCGAGTGTGACGATTGGGATCTGCTTCGCGTGGCTGAGGGTTTCCAGACTGGTAGAGTCCGCCATGTCCGGTTCCGGGGGAAGGTGATTCTTGGACGGTTTTATGGATTCGTCCAGATTGGCCGATCGCGTGAACATGTGGGCTTGGAGAATACCACCATCGAGGAGAGCTGGATTGAGGATGGGGTTGTCATCCGCGATACATCCCTCATCTCTCATATGCGTGTCGGTAATGGTGCGGCGATCCTGGGGTGTGGAAGAATCACGCATACTCCCGGGTCTGCTTTCGGAGTGGGTTTCCCCATTCCGATCATTGAGACTGGTGGACGAGTAACCCGTTCCTTTCCTGAAATGACACTGGGAGAAGCTGCCTGGAGTCTCCGTCCCGCCGGGAATGTGCGTGCTTTGGCGGCCTATCTGCGCCGAATCGATGCATATGCCGCTCATGCACGGTCGTCCCATGGAGTCATCCAATCCCATGTCCAGTTACTG
>CAZORO010000186.1:8686-9391 GCA_964581845.1 uncultured bacterium | reverse complement strand
ACCCATGCCCCCCATGTCACCCATACCGCCCATCATGCCCATGCCACCCATATTCCCCATACCCATTCCGCCCATTCCACCCATGTCCATACCACCACCCATATTCCCAAAGGCGGTTCCCCCTCCAAACTGACCGAAGCCGCTCATGCCACCACCACCAAACATGGTCCCACCACCACCGCCCATGTTACCCATCATACTGCTCATGTCACCCATACCGCCCATCATGCCCATACCGCCCATATCTCCCATACCACCCATCATACCACCCATGTTGCCCATACCCATGCCACCCATATTGCCCATGCCCATACCGCCCATCATGCCCATGTTACTCATCATGTAAGAGGTCATCAGATTAGGATTGGCGGCTATGATCCGCTGCATGACCTCAAGGCTGATATCCGGTACATAGAGGGTGACTGGAACACTCATGTAGTCGCCACTCAAAAGGAAAGGAATCCGGCCAAGCATATCAACCGGACGCTGAATCTCTGATTCAATGCCGAGGTAGGCGTAAATCATTTGGATGGCCGCAGCCTCTGGCAGATTCACGATCAGAGCCTTCACTTCCGGCGAAAGACGTCCCTCAAAGATGCGGATTCGTGGATCCCACTGGCTCTGACCAGTAGCTAAATTACCGCCTCCCTCTCCGGTCAGACCACCAAATGGCATTCCACCTCCCATGGATTCACCCATGCCTCC
>CAZORO010000186.1:0-8676 GCA_964581845.1 uncultured bacterium | reverse complement strand
AGCCATGGGGCCCATCATCCCGCCACCCATGGCTCCTCCCATGGCCATGGCTCCACCCCCCAACGCGCTTCCCCCAAAGGGAGTCGTACCCAAACCGGTCATGTCAGCGCCGGGTGTGGAAGCCTCCGCGCCAACCAGGGAGTCAAAGTCTTTCTTGATGGTACGATTCCCAAGGGGAATCGTGTTTCCTGTCGTGGCCGCATCCGCGGTGCGGGCACGGAAGATCTGCATAATCCGTAAGATCCGGTCGTAGGCAACATTGCGAACCCATTGCATCTGGCTGTAAATCGTCTGATATTTAGGATCGCGATTGGCGGCCTCCTTGTACTTTTTCAAGGCCTCATTGAGGTAGCGAACATCACCACGTGGATATGCTTGAGTGTCGAGCTGGTTGTGCAGGAACTTCTCCTGATCCGAACCGGGCTCCACGGGAGTGATCGGCATTCCCATCACTGCCTCGCCACCGCCCTCCAAGAGCTGGTCACCAAGTTGTTGGGTCTGATCCAATGCGATGCCACCACCGGGGCCCTCATTGGTAGGCAAACCAGCCATCGGGCCGGGGTATCCCATGGGTCCATAAGGTCCCATGGGTGGAAAACCAACCGGTCCTACTCCCGCTCCCGCTTCTACCACCGGTTGGGCCTCCCGCAGTGGAAGCAATCCAGGAGGATAAGGAGTACCCACACCATACAGGTGCATCCAAGTGAAAGCCCGGTTGGCATCAAGCGCAGCCTGTGAGTAATCAAAACGGCCTTTCACTTCCTCCTCGTACTCAGCTTGGTTAGTGGTGCGGTAGTCTTTGAGTGCTTGATCCTCGATTCCCTCCTCTACATCTGGGACCTCGGGGCCACGGATGGTCAAGGAATCGAGTGTCAGAATCCCCTCTTGGTTGGGGATGGGTTCGGCTTGGACACCGACTAAAATGTCGACACGATCGGTGTTGATGAAGGGGCCCAGACGTCCGCGTAGCTCTGCCTCTCCCTCATCCTCAGTGGTCCAAAACTGAATCTGGTTGTCACCTTGGCTACGGCGGAGGGTTAATGTGATCGAGCTTTCCACCCGGATATCGAAGACTTTGTCTTGGGGTTTTGAGTATTCCTCTTGGTTCCAGTTGGACTCATAGGAAACCTCGGCCGGGTCAGCTGGATTCTCAGAGGGGAACTCAATCGTCGTCCGGACACGCGCCTCGCTGGCGCCCGCGAATTTCCAGTCATACTCACGTACAATGAAAAGGACTTGAGCTTCCTGAAAGGTCTTGCCACGTAGAGCGATTTTCAACTCGGCCTGGAAAGCGCCCCGGATGACATCAGGGGTGATGACCTTGTACCGTTTCATATCAGCAGGGTCGTACTTCGCGGTTGCCTCGCTGCCACCGCTCAAGCTTGACCGGCTTCCGCTGATCGAGAGAAGCCCCTCCATCTCCCTGGCGCGGATAGGGTCATCATAGATGGTCTGTCCAGAGGTATTGGGTGTCCGTGGGTCTTGCGCAGAGGCTTTCTCGGTGGAACTGAAGTAGTCGCTGCTGTACACAAACCAAGCTGTGCTGGGTTTGCCATCATCGAACTCATCGCTCCAGACCCCTTCATCTCCAGTGAATTCCTCACCCTCAAGGAGGAAATCTGGAAGCTTCTCCTCGACCGCCTCTGGTCCAGATGGAGGGGCCTCCGCCATGGCCTCACCAGAATCAGGATTGGCTTGTGGCCATGCCCCCTGGATGGCCATGAAGGCCACTGTCAACACAACAATGGATTGTTTCCAAAACATCGCAGAAAACTCCCTTTCAACCACACACCCCGCCCCAAACATATAGTGTGTCAAAAAACAGGACCAGCGTCAAACCAGATTGGTTTCTATCTCTCCAATTCGGATTTTGGGTCACGAAGCATGAGGGCGCGGACCGCATCCTTTACGGGCACGCCCTCAAAAAGGGTTTCCGCCACCTGGGCGGCGATGGGCATTTCAACTCCCCATTTATACGCCAGTGCTTTAGCGGAACGGGCCATTTGGACTCCTTCCACCTCCATTCCGATCTCCTCGAGGGCCTGAGTCAGGTTTTTCCCTTGAGCGAGTGCCAACCCCAGACGCCTGTTCCGGCTGTGACGGCTAGCGCAAGTCACCACCAAATCACCCAATCCCGAAAGACCGGCAAAAGTCAAGGGATCCGCCCCCATGGCAACCCCCAGCCGTGTCATCTCGGCCAGTCCACGTGTTACCAAGGCGGCCATGGTGTTATCCCCAAAACCCATCCCAGCGGCGGCTCCAGCCGCAATAGCGACCAGGTTTTTCAAGGCTCCTCCCAGTTCAACCCCAGTTAGGTCAACTGAGGTATAGACACGAAATCGAGAGGTCAGGAAGAGATCCTGTACCCGCCGGGCCATGTTTGGATCACAGGAGGCTGCCACCACTGTCGTGGGAAGACCCCGCCAAACCTCCTCGGCATGGGAGGGACCCGACAACGCGACCGGATTGGATATCCCCAATTCCTCCAAGATCAAGGTGGACATGGGTTTCAGGGTGTCATACTCCACCCCTTTGGCGGCGGAGACCGCACAAAGACTCTGCGTCCCTTCCCCCACAACCAACCGGACTTTAAAAGCTGTCTCACGGACATATCGGCTGGGAGTGGCGAAAACCAATGTGGTAACTCCCTCCAACAGGGATTGTAACAAATGGCCAACCTCAACCTTGTCTGAGAGCCTGAAATCCTCCAGCTTCCCTGGCAGCGTTCTCTCTCTCGCCAAACGCACGGCATGGTCTTCCCGGTGACTCCAGAGACGCACCGGAAGACCTTTCTCCGCGAGCAGGTGCGCCAGGGTGGCACCCCAGCTTCCCGCCCCAAGGACGAGGACTGTTTCTCTTGGAGGCAGTGGTGTCTGGCTCATGTTATCTTCCCATCGCCCCCGGTAATGGTTGTCTCGCTACCTCGTAACAGGCGCTGGATATTATCTTTATGACGGAAAAGGACCAACACGGCTGCTGACCAGACCAGAATAAGAACTGGTACACTGGGACTGTCCCCCACTTCTTTCCACCACTCCACTGTCAATAATAAAGGAAGCACCACCGCGCAGGTTATGGAGGCAATCGAGGTCTTCCTGGTGGTTTTTAAAAGTGAGAAGAATACAACCGCAGTCAGAAGGGTAGCGTAGGGAGCCAACCCAAGGAAAACTCCACCCGCGGTGGCGACCGCCTTTCCCCCTTTGAAGCGTAGAAAGGGGCAGAAGACATTTCCGAGAATCGCCATGCAGCCACAGACCGCTGGTAACCAGCCACTCGTGGCACTGCCCGCCAGCCTGGGAACCAACCAGACCGCCACCAAGCCTTTACCGACATCCAACGCCATCGCCAGTCTTCCCCACTTGGCCCCCACAATTCGAATGGCATTAGTAGCTCCGGGATTACCACTCCCCACAGTCCGTAGGTCCACCCCACGCAGCCACCACACCAGTAGCCACGAGAAAGGGATGGCGCCCAACAGAAACGCAAGGGGAAAACAGAGCCAGGACATGACAAAACTATCGTGGATTTCTAGTTCTAGGTGAAGGAGCGTGCTGGAAAAGCGAATCCACCAGGGGATGGATCACCTCCGGAAATCGCGGAGTTTTAGACCTTTCCGTTCGAGTTCAGCCTGAATCATCTTCATGAGCGCCCATTTCTCGACATAACCCTGGATCTGAATTCCATTGACGATCGTATGGGGAAGGCCGGGGAAACTTAATACATCTGCGATTTGCAGGTGCTTCTTGAGCCCATCGCGCTCCTTGCTTTTCGCCCAGACCACTTCAAGCTCCTCCGGTGTAAGGCCATACCTTGTCCCCAGCTCAGTCAAGAGCTCATTGGATAGAAACTGCCCGTATTTGTAGAGTTCATCATGAATGGACCAGAAAGCTTTATCCCCCTTCTTTTCAAGAACTTCCATGGCCAGGTAGGCTGCACGGCAGGCATAAGGATGGGAGGTGTTATCAATCGCGAGGAAGTTGCAGTCCCGATTGAGCGGATGAACAACCGCAGTCATGCGGATCATACCCGGATGATTGTTTATGATCTCATTCCAGGTGGACTTCATCACATCACAAAAGGGACACTCATAATCTCCAAAAGAGACCACCTGGATGGGGGCATTCTCCGGGCCTGCGGTTGGGAAGGCTTTAATCCATGGAGTGTCCACACGTTCCACCTGGTTTGAGAGCACCTTGTCAAATTCCCTTGAAAAGAGGTAATACCAATGTTCGAAGCGGATCACTACCGCGCCAAGAATGCCGATGAGAACCAGCATCACCACGGTCTGAACGAATCCCTTGCGGGTGCCAAAAATGGAACGTAGATCCCAACGGAGCAGAGACAGAAAAGGCGGACGTAGCTTCCAGCAGGCTCGAAAGGTAAAAGCGGCGATGCTGAGGTTAACCGCATAGTCGCTCAAGCAGAGCACGCACAGCGTTTTGACCTGGAAGAAGAGCGCCCAGGCAAAGTAACCTGTCGCTCCGAGAAGCGCAACGGACATGAGCGCAAGGTGAAATAAGGAGGAGAGGAGGTAAGGACCTCCATTAAAAAGCCCCAGCGCGGCAATCGCCGCCACCAGGAAATAAGCTAACGCGCCATACAGGGAAATCGGACGTCCAAAAAGAACTGAGTAATCACTTTCAAAAGCTTTCTGGCAGCTGGAAAGCTCCCCAAAGGCGCACCAGGTCTTCTCCCCCATCATCGAGCGTCCAAACTCCCGGTAGGACTCGATGGCCAGGCAAAAGCCTGCAACTCCCAGAATGGCGATGATCCATAAGTAACGCCGGGCAATTTTCCGTTTCATGTGGGCAGGATAGCGGGAGATTCGTTTTTTTGAGAGGTCTCACCTCAATTACAGGAACGGATTGGTGGCCTTCTCGTATCCGATCGTGGTGGCGGGGCCATGGCCGGGGTAGACGATGGTATCGGGCGGGAGGGTCATCAGCTGCTCACGGATGCTCCTTTGCAGCTCTTTTAAGTCGCAGCGGGGAAAGTCGGTCCGTCCGATGGAACCACGGAAAAGGACATCCCCACAGATGACCCAGCCCTTACTGAGGAAGCTGACCGAGCCTGGGCTGTGACCGGGGGTGCTCAGGACTTTAAGCATGGAGGTGCCAACCTCTATCTCCTGACCATGCGTAAGCAACATATCGGCGGGTGGAGAGGTGACTGGTTCAAAATAAGCGCTCAGGTTCATCAATGGATCCGGGAGACAATCCGCATCGGCCTCATGGATACCGATGGGCACCCCCAAGCGAGCTTTGAGTACGCCATTGGCTCCGATGTGGTCCCCATGTCCATGCGTATTGAGGATCAATGTCACCTCGGCCCGGTGAGCCGAGCAGAGCTCGCAGATCCGGTCCGGATCCCCACCCGGATCGACGATTACCGCTTTATGGCTGGAATGGTCGATCACCAGGTAACAGTTTGCCTCCAACAACCCCGCCGGGAATCCATAAACCTCAAGGGTGGGGAACATGGTGACACTCATGGGATCTTGATGACCAGGTAATCAGACCCAGTGTTTCCCTCCTCATCCTCAGCGCGCACAGCGATGGAATGCTCACCGCTGGCCAGCCCCTCCAGAGAAACCTTGAAGGTCTCCTGCCTGGAATCATAGATCCCATCCACTGGAAGCATGGAGATCAGGTCCTCCTCCTCGCCATCCACAATCACCTTCGCGGACTTGAGCCGTGAGAGCTTGTCCTGGACCCGGACATCACAAGAAAAGGTGCCTGATCCCACAGCCTGGTGGTCCCACCCGGCGATTTCGGGCGCGGTCTTATCGATACGCACCGCCTCGGACTGGAATTGATCCGAACCCGCCATCCCGGGGGGGTTGGCCAGACGGTCGGAGACGGAGAGTTGAACCTCATATTCACCATCCGGCAGACTGCCGGTATCCCAGGAGTATTTGGAGACCTTCAGATCATCCTCAATCTCCTTCCAGAGAGTCTCGGAGACACGCCGGTAGTGGAGATCGGAAATGAGCGTGTCCCCGTCCGGATCAGTGGCCTGCCAGACAAGGGGAAGAGTGGAGGAACTGCTGGACGAGGTGGAGCCCTCTCCGCTGGTGGACTTTGCGGCTGTTGGTTTGGTGGCGGCACCATTCGTCTTGGCGGCTTGCGCGCCAGTCCCGGTCTCGGAGGAGGAGCTTTGATCCCCCACCTGGAGTTTTTCGATGTGTGGCGGACGATTCAGGGGCTGGTGAACCACCTCCACCTCCTGGACTGTGGCGCTTTTGCCATCCGCCGAGCCGCCGAATTTGGCACGCCACTGGAGATAACGGGCTGGCGGGCTGGTTACCTTACCCGGTTGAGAGAGCGGCTGTGACCATTCGCTCCAGGTGTCCCCCGGCTCCTTGGAGTTACCCGAGCGTGTCTGGAAGGCCAGGGTAACTCCCTCTGGAACCGAGGCGATCCAGGTCATTTCCCCCCATTGGTTGGTGGTTTGGGTATCCTCAGCCTTGGAGGCATAGGTTCCCCCCTTGCTGGTAGCCACCGGCAACAGAAAGACCTTGGCGGGATTACCGGTGCACAGCCATAGGCCATCGGGGCTGCGTGGAATGATCCCAAGGATCTCGCTGACCTCCAGGTCAAAAAGCAGATCGAGTTCATCACGGAAACCAATCTGAAAGAGCTTACCCTCATCACCGGTCCCCACCAGAAGCCGTCCCTGATGGACAAAGAGAGCATTGGCCGCGGCCGAGGGAGTCTTGTCAAGGACACGAATCTGCCCATTCGAACTGAGCTTCACGATTTCCGAGGACTTGTCCGCCTTGGGAGGCGTGGGGGCCTGTGGAGGTTGCGGGGTGTCGCGTTTGGCCTCGAGCTGAACTTGGGGGACTACGCCCGCGTAGAGGTTCCCTTGTCCATCCAAAGCAAGAGACTTCACCTCGCTCAAGTCCGAATCATAGAGCACGCGGAAATCCTTGTTCCCCTCCACTTCAGCCACCCAGCCATTCGGCGCGGTGCCGAAATATATCTTCCCTTCAGGGCCAGCGGTCAGGGAGAGAATGTGCTTCTCGCCAGTCTTGCAGAGGGTCTTGGTCTTGCCTTCCATTGTCATGCGCACCAGCTGGCCTTTGTCTCCCGTGGCCAGGATCAGATCGCCCGTGGCATCCTGAATCATGGCCCAGATGTAATCCTGGTCACTGGTACCGATGAGAGTCACAGCTCCATCCGGGGCAATCTTGAAAACACTGCCTCCAGGAGAAACACCCGCGAAGAGTTCTCCACTCGCGCCCAAGAGCATCGAGTAGACCGCATTGCCATCCAGATCAGCGAAGAGCTTGGCCTCGGCGGTGGCGGAATCAGCGGTATTAGCCACTTTGTAAACCTTCGCGGAGTTGCCGGTTCCCAGATACAGGACCTGGCCATCGGAAGACTGGATCATGCTCCAGACCGCCGGGTCCTTGACTGTCGAGTAAGCCTTAAATGAAGGAGCCAAGTGAATCTGTCCTGGATGAACAATCGAGACATTCTGCGCTTCACCCTCCGCGAACTCGTTATAGGAACTAACCTTCCACACCTCGGGAGCCACGGCATGTGAAGCCCCCACGGAAAAAAGCAAAGTGGACAGGAGACACACTGCCCAGGACATGGGTACGGCGTGCATTCGACAAGTCATCGGATCAATCCCCAATTCAATTTATCCGGTCATCCCGCCGGGGTTCAACCTCGACCAGAAGGGTCTGGCTTCCCGTAAGCGGGGTGGCCACCTGGATACGGTCCTGAATGACCGGCTTATTCATGATTACCATTCCGATGCCACGCTCGGCGGAGTCAGCCATGACCCGCAACACCGAGGAGGGCAGGTTGGGCATCTCCTTCCCATTCAGGGAGACACCCGGGGCGATGGCCGCCAGGCTGAGGAAGATCTGGTCATTACGGTAGACCTCATTCAGCAAGCGTAAGACATCCTCGATATCCCTCGCGCGGAAACGGTCAGGATTCCGGCGTTGAATATCAGCGATGTAACCATTGGCATCCATGACGGATAACTGGATCTGGCCTGGCGGGTAGTCCTTGGGGATCTGGAGTGAACGTTGATATACTTCCTGGTTTCCCAGCCAAGGACGTACTCCCACGCTGACCTCGATAGTATCACCTGGCTCGACAGTTTGGCGGTTCACACGAATCCACTCCACGGTTCCACGCTGTAGACGGTCCACGCATTGAACCTCCAGGTCCATGCTTTCCACCCGGAGACTCTCATAGGGATTCTGCATGAGGAGATCCACCACCGAACCCAGCGTTAATGCGATCTCGTAGGAGGTTCCTCCAGATGAGGAAACCTGGTCCTTGATAACCACCGTGGGACGGCCTTTCAGGTTCACGGTTAGCGTGTAATCGGAGGCCGAGTCACGCATCCCGCGTGTAGCGGCGTCAAAGGCATCCAAGACACAGATCAACGCAAATCGCGAGGTGAAAAAGCGATGCGAGGCAAGATCATATTTGAATTCGCGGTCGACTCCTGCTTGCGGATTGCGGATATGAATGCGGAAAGGCACCGCCACCGGAACCCCCCCCACCGTTCCCCCCACCGCGGGGAGGCGGTCCTGCTCAAGGGTTCCGACCACCTTTATTTGTCCCCCCATCTTGGTGGAGAGACGGCTGGAGGGCAGGACAGTGTTGATATAGGCCGTGGTCATCGGCAGGTTGGTCGGACCATCCT
>CAZORO010000185.1:0-9412 GCA_964581845.1 uncultured bacterium | reverse complement strand
GTCCAGCTGGGCCTCGGGCAGGGGGTAGGTTCCCTCGTATTCAATCGGATTCTGTGTGGCGAAGACAGTGAAGACCTGACTGAGGCGGTGGGTGCGGCCATCGATGGAGATCTGTCTCTCCTGCATCGCCTCCAGGAGTGCCGATTGCGTCTTGGCCGGTGCGCGGTTGATTTCATCGGCCAGGAGGAGATCGCTGAAGACAGGGCCGGGACGGAACTCAAACTCCTGCTTGTCTGACCGGTAGACACTCACACCCAGGATATCGGCGGGCATGAGATCGGGAGTGAACTGGATCCGCTGGAATTGCCCGCTGACTACGCACGCCAGGGCACGTACCAGCAAGGTTTTCGCAGTCCCTGGCGGCCCCTCAAGCAGCACATGCCCTCCCGCCAGGAGTGCCACCACCACCTGATCGAGAGCCTCATCCTGCCCCACGATTACCTTGGCCACCTCAGCACGGATCCCGGCGGTCTTTTCAACCAGAGACTGCATTTCCATTCCGGATCTCCCTCACCACCTCGTGTATCTCCCGGATCCTCTCAAGAAGACCCGCGCTGCCCGATGGAACTCCCTCCGAGTTACTGAGAAGAGCGCCCACCTTTTGCCCACGGACAACTCCCAGACGCCTCTCCAACATATCCAGAAGAGTGGGGGAGTCCGTATCCCTGTCAAGGCCCAACGCATCCAATATCTCCCCACGGTAATGCCCGTGAAGAATTGGGTAGACTTGTTCCACGGCGCCATGAGAACTGCCCAGGAGCCGCCCAGCGGCGATGGTGTATTCGCTCTGACGGCGGCGGTGACGCCGTACCAGTTCCGCGGGTCTTCCAAAACGGACGGCGGCCGCGAACAGTGCTATCAGGCCCGCCAGCGCCGCTTGGGTCAAGCCCCACCCCCAGCGGTCCCTGAAGATCAGCTTAGCCACCGCCAGCCAGGAAGGATCACGTTCCAGGAATCCATGGTGGAACTCATCGAACCCGATTACCCGGTACTTATCCCCGCCTCCCAGCTCGCGGGCGAGATTGGCCGCCAGAATGATGTTGTCACCCTCGGAGATTCCCAGGTTTGTAAAGGGATAATCATCGGCCAAGGCAAGGATGATCCCATCTCCATATCTCACACGCATTCCGGCCAGACCATGTTCATCCGTCCATAGAGGGTCATGCCTGACCCTCTTAAGTTTTCCAGTGACCGGATTGTCCTTAACGAAACGGACAGTGGGGCGGGTGATGACTTTCGAGACCCCCTCAAAGAGTGAGTCCCCCACCGCGAGGTGTTCTCCCGCCTTTACTTCCATCCGCTCCGGCTCTTCCTCTTGACTGGGTTTCATGGAACAGGCATTGAACCAGCCTATTTCCTCCGAGGACTCCGCCGTACAAGAGGTGACAGTTTCACTAGCCACCAGAAGCAGCCTACCGCCATCACGGACCCACTCCCACAGCTGTTCCCAGTCATCCTCCGCGAGATCGATAGTGGGCTTCATCAACACCAAAGATTCGATTTCAGCTAATAATGCCGGGGAGTAGGCCCTCCTGAGACGTGTCACCTCATAGCCCAACTGCTTCAAGGTGAGGTAAAGAGCCTTGGTGCCATAGGACCGGTTCAGCAAGGTGGAGGGTGGACGGGATGGGTGTCCCTCCTTGGGGGGAGGGATGAGGATCCATGAAACCAAGCCCGCCAAGACTCCCAGTATTAGGAGAAGGCTCAGGAGAAGAATGTCAGACCGCCGTTGTGGACTTGCTACCATTTCGTGTGATCCTGCTCAATGCCTCCAGAGCGCTTTGGCAGCGGTCCTGGCTGGCTGGGAGCTGGCCATATAACACGGGTTCGGCCAGGGTGGTGATCTGCCTGAATGCTATTTGGTCCTCGGGGTAGAGCATGAGCTCCTGGAGATAGCTGCCATTCGTTTTGAACCTCCGGCGGATAATGAGTCCCTCCAGCTCGAGACGGAGGATCGCGGCTGCCATCAAGTGGCGCAGAGCATTTGGCCAGTCCCCCTCATGCATTAGCCTGAGCGCTTCCGAGTAAACAGTGTGATAATCAAGCTCACGGACTCCAAGGATTTCACCGCGTTGGAGCGGGTGTTCCCCCTTCCGTGTCCTACTAGCTCGTATAAATGGACTAAGTGCTTGATAGAGCGTGTAAGCAAGATGCCCCAGGATGGCTATCGCACAACCAATCAGCCAGACCTTGACAATCCACTGAATCCAAGTGGGAAGAGATCCCAACATGTCCTCCAGCCATTCGAAAAAAGACGCGATGTAGTCCGAGAACCATTTAGGGATGATCCGGTGTGGTTCATGGAGGTCACGGAACTCCTTATTGGCCAAAATATCCGTAAGTACACGGCGGGCATCGGCATGATAGGCCATTGTAGTGGCTGAAACGGGATTCTGGGCCGCCTCTTGAGCCCACGCAGCCAGTGACATCAGGAACCCAGCGGTCAGAATGAAGATATAAATCCGTGTCATGCTTCCTCTATGGGAGTGCCTCCCATCGCCATGGCCAGGCGTTCAAGATCAAAGCCCTCCTTGCGGATCCGGAGATCATAGTAAAGCAACACCAAAGGAGCGGTTTGCAACGGGAGAATCAGGCCTGTTAACAATGTGTAAACGACTGTCTGTAGAACAGGATGCGGCCAGGAGACGATGGTGGTGAGGAAGAACAGGCCCCATGTAACCAAGGAGCAGAGAACTAAAAGCACCAAGCACAGGCCGATGCCCTTACGCATGTTGCCTTGCATCAGTTCCTTTGAACGGCTGAGCGATCCTAAAACCGTCGTGTCCTCCATCATGGCCACAACCGCCGAAAGTATAAACCAGAGGGTGAAGAAGATGCCTGGGATGACACAGAGGAGAAATCCGATGGACGTGATAATGGTAACAAGCAACTGCACCATGACCAGCTTCAGGATCCTTTTTCCCGCGCGGCGGTAGGATTGGGCGGCGGATTGGTCCTCACCCAAGTAACTCGCGGAAATATTTTGGATAATGGCGCCAATACAGAGTGGAAAAACCAGAATGGCGAAGATGAAGGTGCCGGCCACCCCCAGGAGGAGATAAACCAACCACACCACACCAGGAGAGGCATAACGTGAGGTATCAGACCCACGGTTTTCATCCTCAAGTAGATTTATGGTTTCATCCTCCGCCTCTGTTGCCTCTTCTTCCCCCGAAAGCTGCTCTTCCCTAAAGGTGTAAAGTCCTTCCTTCACGGCTTCTAGTCCCGCCACGATGAGGGAATATGGGATGTAGACACACAGGGCGATGGTGATGAAGGTGACAAACCGAGTGAGATAAAGACGGAAAGTGGTATCGAGGATATCTCCGACTCCCATGGGGCGAAGGTCATAGACCGCCATACATGTGCCTCCCAATGAAAAGGTATAGGACTGGAATTCAGACAAGCAATACCAGAAAGAGGCTCCTGATTCAATTGGTGTCTATGTAGCGGCTAGACTGTTTTCCAGAATCAAGTTTTTTTGAATGGTTTTATGATATGTTGTTAGCCGTGAACAGGGCGATGGAACACCCTCACATCGCCCAGATGACCGGCAGACAAACTCCAAGGTCAGGTAGACAACGGACCAATGAGCTGCTTAACAGCGAAAATGAACAGCCCGGTTAACAATAGATTGAGAGCAAGACTGAGCATGGCGATGGTCACGATCGGTCCACCAATACCATAACTCATTGAGATAACAAGCACACCCGCCCCAACTTCACCACGTGGCCACATCCCGATGGAGACAGCCAGCCGTTCACGCCAATGTGCTTCCTTCCGGTAACAAAAGGCAGGGAACATCTTTCCCAAATTCGAGATTATTGTGATGAATATAACATGCAAAGTGACCCATCCCCAACCGATTCCCGGTTGGGCCGCGGTGATACGTCCGATCTGGTGCGTAGCACCGATTTCCGCGGCAAATTTTTCGGCAATAGTAGAACCTCCTGCATGCATTGTATCCTTGCTGGCCTGTGTCATTGCACCATTGGGTTCTATGGTTTTCCCACTCTGAATCAACGGCATCGAAAGACCCACAAGCACCATGAATACCGCTGCAATAATCATGGCTACTCGTTTCTCTGTTGGGGTGTTGATGACCTCATGGGCATCATGGCCAGTGGATTTGTTATCGGCTGACTTTGACTTTTGGGCATCGTGTAGTTGCGGGTATGCTATGACACAACCGAGAACAAACGCGGGCAATAGGACTTCGATATGTATCGGCACTGACTCATCAATGAGTTTCGAACTCAAGTAAACAAATTCGCTGCCTACGGCAATCACGGTAGCGTATAGTAGAACCCATGGCCAACTTACAGGGATCCGTGCTTTGTGGAGGAAGATGTAACTGCACACCAGCATGAGGACCATCACCACGACAATCACACCAAGTTGCCAAGCCAGTCCGACAATGAGCATTTTAAGCGGTATCATCAGCAGAACCGTGTCCAGGTCATCGAAAATGGCCAGGATGCGGGCTTTACGGAAAACCCAGGTGGCTCCAAGACCAGCGGCAACAAGCATCGAAAAAAGAACTCCGGCTGATGTTGGTGCAGCAAAACGTCCAGCCAACAGAGTTTCCTTCCAGGTTGCCGCGATTCCCCAGACATCCTGTGGCAAAAGCACGAATACGAAGTACAACGTTACAAAAATCCATGGAAAGCCCGCTGCTGTAAAAGCGACAACATAGTCCCATCCGTACTGCTTGAGGTTGGACTTGTCGATATCGAATTCATATCCAACATGGATCATGATGAATGATAGCCCGATCATCGTCAGTACACGGACGATATCACCCACTCTCGCGTATGCTGGACCAATTAATCCGGGAAGCCACTGTGAAGCAATCAATCCACACAGCAGCAGAATCGAGAAGAGAAGCACTTTTTTCATGTTTGGGTATGGTCTCTTTCCCTATTCCTATGATATCAATTTTTTACAGCTTGTTGAAAAAGGGCGTAGCAGGTGATTCCCAACTATGCGGGGATCACACATTCGGCATAATCATTATGAGGCCGTCCTTCCCGCAAGAGCGGAACTCCAGTGTTACATCACATCATCACCTTTTTCAATAGGTTATTGGGGTGGCTTGATGCTGATCTCGTGTTCCGTCCCACCCTCCAAAGAAACCCAAACCCAGCAGGCATCACCCATCTGGACCGCTTCAGCCTCCATAGCCGTACCATCCACTGTGACCATGACTGGTCCAGGAGGGATTTTAACCGGTCCCAAGCGCACCGGCCACTTGTCGATGGGCTGATCACTCTTCAGAAAAAGATGGAGTGATCCCTCATCCCGCTTGAGGTCATAGCCCACCTTGGCCAGCACACCCTTCCCTCCAGATCTGACCCGGACAGGCCATTCCTTCACTTCAGCCGAAGTCCAGGAGGTGGGAATTCTTGGCATGATCTTGAGGATTTCCAATGAAGTGTCATCGATCCCGATGGCACCTTGCAGGCAGTAACAAGCCTCAACCATCTGGTAGAGATTCCCCAGGTCACCCCAACGGCGCCACATTGATCCATCGTTGGCCACCACTGCCCCCTCGGGTACACGGAAGGGTTCCGGTTGACGCGGCGCGAAGCACAGACGTGCCACCCAGTTGAGCATTTCTGCGGAATCCTGGGTCCGGTCGAAGAGCAGGGCGGATTCGGTGAAGTACCCTTGGCCATAACCAAAGCCGATGGGCGCGCAACCCACCGGCTTCAACTTGGGCAGAATCATTTCATAACTGCGCCGGGTACGCTCCGCCCACCTATCAGGAAGCCTGGAGACCGCGTCATAACCATACAGGTCCAGCCCAAAGAGGATCGGTGCCAAGACTCCCTGATCGTATCCCCAACCAGCGGCCTTGGCGGGATCCCAGACATCTCCCCACTCCGCCGACTGCTTCGGGAACCAAGCTTCCATGGCATTGAAGAGACGTTCGGCCTGCCCACGCCAACGCTCGGCTAGCGCAGTCTCCCCCACAGCTTCCGCCATCTCCACATATCCCAATAGCCCGAAGTAACAAGCGGTGTTGGCATAGAGACTCTGGGTAGTCATCCCCCCTTCGCTCTCGCTATAGAGCAGACCATGCTCGGAGAATGACAACTCGGGATTGTCGAGTGCCCAGGGGATAAACTCCGCTGCCTCGCGGATGGCCTCCCAGCGCCGCTTTGCCCATTCCACGGAACGTCCTTGTTTCACCCAGATGCGGTAGTGATCCAGCATCAGGATCCCATGACCATCGGTCTCGGGATTCCCAAAGTCGCGGGTGGTGTACTTGGTCGGCCAACCCACATGACGGAGGTTGTCGAAATAGACATGTGGTGTGTTGGCGATCACAGTGGCATGGCCTGGAACCGGTTTGCCACCGAGTTGAAGCTCCGGAAAGCTGTGTGGGAAGTAGAGCAGCCACTTGTCGAAGTAGTCCATCCCCAACTCGGCCTTGTCAAGGAAACCCGCATGAGCCAGGACCATGAGCGAGCGGTTGCGTGTGTAGGCATTTTTATAGAATGGTCCCAGGTCAGGTGTCCAACTCCCGAATCCATTGTAGTTGATCGCCTTATCGCGGGACTCCGAAACCAGACCATCCTCCATGACCCGTCCCTGGGTTTCCCACATGTTCTCATAGTAGACCAAGGTCAGGATTTCAGCCTCGGGGGTTCCTCTGAAACAGATTTTCGGGCCAGGGAATACCTCCGGACTGATCTGGGGGTGGAGGCTCTGAATGGTTTCAGAATTCAAGTCGCTTGCGAAGGTGTGGCAAGCAGCCGCTAATGCCTCCACCGCCTCACGTCTGCCTCCGCCTAGGGGATCCATTCCAACAATCGTGTGACTGTTGAGCCAGGCAATCCGCTCAGAGGCGGGCTGTTTTCCCTTCTCCAGACGATACAGACCGGATGAAGGCGGCACGGTTCCAGGTACAACCTCGAAAGACAGAGCATCAAAAATCGGATACCCCATCTTAGCCGCGTTGTCGTGAATCGCGATCGTCTGGACCGGATCGGGCTTTAACGCGATGCGCAGGTAATAAGGTTTGTCTTCTGGAAGATACCCATCGATTCCATGGGCCACGCACAACGAATTATCGAGGAGATTGCGGAAGTGGGGATCCTTGGCAAAAGGAGCAGGAGAGGCGCGGTAGGGTCCTTTCCACCAAAGAGTGAAACCATAGATGAGGGGGATAGTTTCCTCTGCACTCGATTGGTAAACAATCCGGATGTTTCCAGCCTCCTCTCCAATGAAATGCCCCACGGCGGAATCCCCGGTTCCCCAGGCAGGATGAGCGCTGTCGCCCGAAACCAGACCGCCAAGGAGGAGCAGGTTCTTGGCGCTGACTGCCGGACCTGGGATTGTTGTGACAGACCCCTCGGGCCCTTTCCGAGTGATATGCTCCACCAAAAAAGGAATCCCATCCACTTGGAGAGGGGTTGGACTCTCCGAATTCTGGATCAGTTGAACAGGGTCCAAGACCATGTAGTCCTGAGCATATGCTGAAAAGCCTATACAAAGAAAACAGAAAAAAGTCCGCATGGGCCGCATCCTATGTTGAGAGTCATTTGACAGATGAAGAATAGTTTATGCGTAAATGACCAATTGACAACCCGGTTCATCCTGCTCCAAGAAACCCAGTCCACTTGCCTTCCTTCGCCGTGCTAGACTCCTTCTTTCTGAATGGCAGGTGCTCCTGGGATTGTTTTTTGAGAAAAAAAGAGCAGGGATAGACAAACAGAGATGGAGTGGTGAATTCATTCGCCCTTTGCCGCGAAGCCAAGCGCATGAATTCACCACTCCATAGATCACCGCAATGGACCCTGATCAAAAATTACGGACGCTTTCGTGCGTCACAAAGGGGAATCGCATGATGACTTCGTGGCTGTGCCCTATTTGGGTGATGGTGGTGTTGCTCATTGGGACACAGGGCATCACTGTCTCCGGGGATAATAACAATAAAGCTACTACGATTGATGTGGGTGGCAAAACCCAGCTGTTCATCGATTCCTTGTTCTTCGAGTCCTCCAGCAACATCGCTCTCCATTTGCATCCCGCCACCAAGACAGGTGAACGGACTCTTGAAACAGACCGGCCCTGGGAAGATGCCACTCTGAACTGGTTCACCCTCTTGGAGGATGCTGGCAAGTACCGCATGTGGTATGAGGCCTATGATGTCGAGGGATGGCCATCTACCGATGACACTTCTTTCTGCTATGCAGAATCCACCGATGGTGTCACTTGGGGTAAACCCTCGCTTGGATTGTTTTCCTATCATGGCTCCACGGACAACAACATCCTTTTCCGTCAGGTCGGCGTGGAAGGCGCGCATTCACGGGTCCATGGCACATGTGTCTTCATCGATCCGGGGGCTCCAACCGGGTCACGTTATAAAGCAGTCTCACAAGGACAATTTTCCGCATCGGTTCCGCCGTATCGTATCGCGGGGATGTACTCACCGGATGGATTCCACTGGACTCGTTTCCCTCAGCCTATCTGCGACATCTTCGGCGACAGCCAATACTCGGGATTTTGGGATGAGACCCTCAGCCAGTATGTCCTTTATGGACGTGTTTCCGGGCATGGGCGCTCCATTGGCCGTTCAACCAGCTCGGCATTCAATCATTTCGATCCGCTCTCCCTTGTTTTCCAGACCGATGGTCTCGATCCCAGCGATGCCGAGCTCTACAACCCGGCTGCGTTCAAGTATCCCTATGCCGGCAATGTCTACTTGATGTTTCCAAGTCTTTACAGGACCTCCACGGAGACACTCGATATCCATCTCGCTGTCAGCCGCGATGGAATCCACTGGTCCTGGGCGGAGCGTGGCGTACCTTTCATTCCCCTGTGCAGTACTGGAAATTTTGACAGTGGTTCACTCTATATGGGGCAAGGACTCATCCGCCGGGGGGATGAAATCTGGTTGTATTACAGTGGCTCCCCCTTGAAACATAATGAAGTGGATCTTGACACCCTCTCTAATCCCGCCAACAAGCGGGTTTACAGCCGCGTGGTCAGCAGGCTGGATGGTTTTGTCTCCGCTGATACCGGACAAGACGAGGGCGGGTTCACAACGCCACCACTGATTTTCTCCGGTACGACACTTCATTTGAATGCAAAGACAGAAGCGACAGGAGAGATCCAGGTGGGTCTGCTTGATAGTGCAGGGAATGCCATCGCTGGGTACGCGATTGAGGATTGCACTCCCATCATGGGTGACCATATCGATACTACGGTTAGTTGGAAGTCCGGCATGGACTTTTCCCACTTGGCGGGAACAACGATCAAGCTAGTGGTGAAAATGAGGAATGCGAGCCTCTATTCATTCCGGTTCCAGTCCGCGCAGCCAGCCGAGTCCCAGGTGGACCCATCTAGAACACGGTTATACAATTAACCTCTCTTTCCCGACACCAACCGCCCCTCGACAGAA
>CAZORO010000184.1:0-9455 GCA_964581845.1 uncultured bacterium | reverse complement strand
CGAAGGCTGAGGCATTCACTGCAGAAGGAATCCTCCGTGCTCTTCCGTATCCGCCGTGGCAACAAGATGGGGGATGTAGTCCTCGGAGAGACCCGGCAACAGCCGCAAAATCGGAGTGGACTTGGGATGTAATGATGAAAAGATCTGGCGGAATGGAACCACAAGAAGAAGCCTCCTCGAGGCCCTCGGAGGTCAAGAGCGCGATGGAGATCGCCCTCGAAAAAGCTGCGCAAATGGAGGAAGAACCGATTGAGATTCAGACCGAAAATGGGCCTGTCACGATGACCTTTGAGGAGATCAAGGCCAAGGCGGCTCAAGCGGATGAATACCTCAATCAATTGAAATATAAACAGGCGGAGTTTGAAAACTATCGCAGGCGTACGCTCAAGGAGCGCGAGGAACTTCTGAGTGAGATGGTTCCAGTCTCCGGCTTGTTCGAGGTGCTCGATCAGCTGGATCGCGCGTTGGCGAGTACGGGAGACGCTGAAGCAATCAAGAAAGGCGTGGCGGTAACACGCCGGGCCTTATGGACTTTGTTGGAGAGTAAAGGAATCGAACGGATACCCAGCGAAGGCGAGCCTTTCGATCCCAAGCATCATGAGGCAGTGGCGAGCCACCCGCATGAATCAGTTCCATCCGGAGCGGTGGCGATTGAATACCAGTCCGGGTTCAAGATTGGGGAGAGAATCTTACGCCCCAGTAAAGTGGTGGTCTCCTCAGGACCACCTACGCAATAATCCGCGGAAAAGCGGATCAGATTGGATGAGAAAAAAAACGCTGAAAGCGGATTTCGGAGAAGGAGGAAAAAAATGGCAAAGGTCATTGGTATCGACTTGGGGACGACTAACTCGGTGGTATCTGTCATCGAGGGAGGAGAACCCGTGGTGATTGCAAACGCTGAGGGAGGACGTACCACCCCGTCAGTCGTCGCCTTCACCGATAGCGGCGAGCAGCTGGTGGGTGTGACCGCCAAGCGCCAAGCGATAACGAATCCCAAACGGACCGTCTTCTCAATTAAGCGGTTCATGGGACGCCGCCTCTCCGAGGTTCCCGAGGAAGTCACCAAGGTGCCCTACCGTGTGAAGGCTGATAGTTCCGGAAATGCGGTGGTGGAAGTGGACAACAAGGATTACGCACCGCCCATGATCTCCGCCCGTATTCTCCAGAAGATGAAGCAAACCGCGGAGGATTACCTCGGACAGGAGGTCAAACAAGCGGTCATTACCGTCCCCGCTTACTTCAATGATGGCCAACGTCAAGCCACCAAAGACGCGGGCGCGATCGCGGGGCTGGAGGTGTTGCGCATCATCAATGAACCGACCGCGGCGGCTCTGGCTTATGGCCTCGATAGGAAAAAGGATGAGAAGATCGCGGTATATGACCTGGGTGGCGGGACCTTCGACATCTCCATCCTGGAACTCGGCGATGGAGTCTTCGAGGTCAAAGCCACCAATGGCGATACCCATTTGGGTGGAGATGACTTTGACCAGGTGTTGATTGACTATGTCGCCGATGAATTCAAACGCGAGCATGGCCTTGACCTGCGCAAGGACCCAATGGCCCTGCAACGCCTTAAGGATGCTGCTGAAAAAGCCAAGTGCGAACTATCGGGTACACTCGAAACCAGCATCGACATCCCCTTCATCACCGCCGATGCTTCGGGACCCAAACACCTCAACATGCGGCTGACACGTGCCAAGCTGGAACAACTGATCGGTCCGTTGGTTGAAAGGACAAAAATCCCTTGTCTGAATGCCCTGCGTGATGCGGGCTTCTCACCGAGTGATATCGATGAAGTCATCCTGGTCGGTGGATCCACCCGTATCCCCATGGTTCAGAAGCTGGTCAAGGACATCTTCGGCAAGGAGCCTCACAAGGGTGTGAATCCGGATGAGGTTGTCGCGGTAGGAGCGGCCATCCAGGGGGGTGTTCTCTCCAAAGAGGTTAAGGATGTTCTCTTGCTGGATGTGACTCCGCTCTCGCTGGGCATCGAGACTCTCGGTGATGTCTTCACCAAGCTGATCGAGAGGAACACAACCATTCCGACCCGCAAGAGCCAGATCTTCTCGACCGCCGCGGACAACCAGCCGGCAGTGACAGTCAAGGTCTATCAGGGCGAGCGGGAGATTGCCTCCAGGAACCGTCTGCTGGGTGAGTTTAACTTGGAGGGCATTCCTCCCGCCCCGCGTGGCTTACCGCAGATCGAGGTCACCTTTGATATCGATGCCAATGGCATCGTCCATGTCTCCGCCAAGGATCTCGGCACCGGCAAGGAGCAGAAGGTGCGCATCGAGTCCTCGAGTGGCCTCTCCGATAGCGAGATCAAGAAGATGCAGCAGGATGCCGCCGCTCATGCCGAGGAGGACCGCAAGCACCGCGAAACTGCCGCCGCCAAGAATGAGGCCGATGCGCTTGCCTACAGCACGGAACGCTCTCTCAAGGAGCATGGGGATCAACTCGATGCAGTCACGAAGGGACAAATTGAGACTGCGGTTGAGGACTTGAAAAAGGCTCTCCAGGGCAGCGATATCGAAGAGATCAAGGCCAAGAAGGCCGCTTTGGAACAGGTTTCACATAAACTGGCGGAGGTCCTTTACAAACAAGCTCAGCAACAGGCCGCGGCTGGAGCCGCAGCAGGTGGCCCAGGTCCCACACCGCCACCGCCAGGCGGTGATGGAGGCTTTGGGAAAGATGCCGAGGTAATGGATGCTGAATTCAAGGAAGAGAACTGAAAACTAAAGGGGGCAAGGTTTACCCTTGCCCCCTTTACACTTCACCTGGGTTCCGGAGAGTATCAGATCATGCCAACCTACGAATATGAGTGCTGCAAATGTGGAATCGTTTTCGAACACTACCAAAGCATCAAGGATGAACCTCTCAAGACCTGCATCCACCCCGAGGGATGCAAACATCCCAATTCCAATGCCAAGGTGATTCGTCTGCTGGGGACCGGTGCGGGTATCATCTTCAAGGGATCCGGCTTCTACACCACCGATTACAGGAGTAAGGAATACCGGGAGGCCGCCAAACGGGAGAGCGCGAGTAGTGGATCTTCACCGGGTGCTCTGCCACCATCCAATGGTAAAAGTGCTCCGGCGAGCTCGACCGCCAGCACATCATCGAGCACCACATCCGTTAAGACAGACTGAGGTGCGTTACCTCAAAGCCGCTTTACCGTTTATTGCAGTTGGTTTGTTGCTCTTTGGCGCGATGTGGTTGTCGCTTCAACAGCGTGCCGAAAAACGGTTGAAGGAAGGGATGAGCGCTGAGACGGCGGGACGGATGGAGGATGCCATCCAGTCCTATGAGTGGGCGATTCAAGCTTACACTCCCGCGAGTTCTTCTGTCCGCGAAGCGGTTGGACGGTTGGAACGAATAGCGGGGGACGCGGAGCGGAAAGGTGACCACAAGACCGCCCGGAAGGCCTACCAGTCCATCGTTTCAGGGCTGTCCGTTATTGAGCACTTTACTCAGCCGTATTCCGTGAATCTACAGAATGCCAGCATGGAACTGGAAAGGATCGAGCGGGCGATGATGCAACCCCGGATGGTAAATCCTGACTCAGCGGGGACCCCCTCCACTCAGCCCGTGAGTCCGGAATGATGGATGGGAATATCCGTTGCATTACTACTGCCTTCATCTTCTGCTGCCTCTTTTACCTCCCAGGTGATGGAGAGGCCCAAAATGTTCCCCTCACTTTTCCTCAGGATGTCTCGCCAGTTCAGCAAGCCGCACCACCTCAAGAGACAATTCCCGAGCTCAACATTGAAACCACGGCGGGAATTCTGGAGCAGGAGCTTCATGTAGGAACCCCCTTCCATTACCAGATCACCCTTTCCTGGGAGGGCAATCCAGCCTGGGTTTCTCTCAACCCCCCCATTATCGAATGGCCCAAAAGCATTCGTCAGACCGATGTCAGTTCCGGTGTCCGTAGTTCTGCTGGAGAGAAAGGACCGGTTGGATCGAAATACTTCAAGTATACCCTTGTGTCCGACAAAGCGGGAAAAGAGACCATCCCCTCAGTTGAGATCGAAGTGACTCCGCTGGGGAAATCGGCCCTTACTGTCGAAGTTTCCGAGACCCAGTTGACTGTTCAAGAGAGGGTGATCACGACTTCCGAGTGGGCTGGAACGTTTATGAAGAAGAATGGGATCCTTCTAGCTGGGGGAGCCTTTGTGATCCTGGCGGGTCTGATGGTCTTCGCCCTTGGTAAATGGAGGTCGAGACCACTTCCAGAAGCCCCGCCCGATCCATGGAACACATATGATACACAGGAGAGGAAACTCGAGGCCTTCCGGTTTGCCGGTGAGGGACGTGAATTCTACAGCCTTCTGGAAACACTAGTTCTCCAATCTCTTTCCATCGCACGGGGCGAACAAGTGACGCAGTCTCTCTCCAAAACCGTGGGGGAGGAATGGATTCCTTCAACCGCACGGGAGTCTTTGGAGTATCTCGACCGTGAAATCACTGACAGGAAGTTCCGGCCTGACCGTCCGCTTCCTGAAGACATGGACTCGGCCTTGAAACACTACAAGAACCTGGTCCGTTTACTTAAAGAGTACACCGCCAAAGGGGGCAAGACAGCATGAGTGTCGATATCGCGCAAGTCACTGAAAGAATCAAACAGGAGAGCAGTTTTGTGAATGCTCTCGTGACCGAAATTGAAAAGGTCATTGTCGGCCAGCGTTATATGGTCGAACGTTTACTGATCGGTTTGCTGACTCGTGGCCACTGCCTCTTGGAGGGCGTTCCCGGTCTGGCCAAGACGCTGACTGTCACCTCGCTCTCGAGGGCGATTCATGCCTCCTTCAACCGGCTACAGTTCACTCCAGATCTCCTCCCGGCCGACTTGACTGGAACCCTGGTTTTCAATCAGAAGACCGGTGAATTCCATCCGCAGAAGGGTCCTGTCTTCGCCAACATCATCCTGGCTGATGAGGTCAATCGCGCCCCCGCCAAGGTCCAGAGCGCGCTCCTGGAATCAATGCAGGAGCGCCAGGTGACCATCGGCGGAACCACCTACCCGCTTCCTGAACCCTTCCTTGTGCTCGCTACGCAGAATCCCATCGAGCAGGAGGGAACCTATCCACTTCCCGAGGCCCAGGTGGACCGTTTCATGCTCAAACTCAAGGTGGGTTATCCAACACGCGATGAGGAACTGGTGATCCTTGACCGTATGACCACCCATGAGGTGCCGGAAGTCTCGCCGGTCATTACGCTGGACCAGATCAACCGTGCCCAGAATGTGGTGCGGGATGTGTATATCGATGACAAGGTCAAGCGCTACATCGTCGACGTTGTTCATGCTACCCGTACTCCGCAGCTTTATGGACTCGAATTGGATGAATATATCGGTTATGGCGCCTCGCCGCGTGCCTCGATCTACCTGACCCTGGCGGCCAAGGCCCATGCCTTTATCCGTGGACGCGGGTATGTCACCCCCGAGGATGTGAAGTCGATCGGTATGGATGTTTTGCGTCACCGTGTGATCCTCACCTATGAGGCCGAGGCGGAGGAAATGAAACCGGAGGATGTGGTTCAGAAGGTATTCGACAAGGTGGAGGTGCCGTAAGGTAGGGTGGGGCTTGCCCCACCAACCTGATTCGAAAGAAGAAGCCAATGAGACAGCCAGTTGGTATTCTATTGTTGCTTTTCTTTGGAGTTTCCATATGCCATGCAGAGCAGGTTACTGCACGCCCCGGTTTGACCACCTTGGTCGAATGGGCCGAGATCGAAGCAAATTCGGCAGAGTGGTACAGGCTCCATGAATGTGAAATAGCGAACGATGGTTTGTGCAAGGAAGCACGGCTTGTCTGGTTGATATCTCCTGCCGATCGTCGGCTCTATGATTTCGATGACAAGGTGGACGTTTTGGTTGAAGTCTTTTTTATCCCGGAAGCGGCGACACCTTACTTCAGGGTTGAACTACCCGCGGATTGCGAAGGCAGGATGGGGGTAACAATACCTCTCAGGTCGGGGCATTCGTTGCTTCGACTGTCTGGTAAGGGGTGTTGGGCTGATAATACAGTCACTTTGGAACTGGGAGCCAATTTCAGGACTAAGACTTTATTCATGGATCAGATCACCAAGGCAGGGATCGATGTCTTTGAGGAACGGTACCTGGGCTTCCAGTCAAACATATCTCCCTCCAAGGATGTCTATGAATTGGCTGGCTCGGTTCCGTGTTCTGCTACCACCACCGCTTATGTCTTTGGAATGGATGGATCTTCCAGATTCGAGGATCTGCTTGCTCCAACGTGTTTGATCAAGTCAGTTAGTGGAGATGAAGTCCACTCAACAACACGGGAGAACTTTGTCCAGCATGTCGGTAGTATGGGATTCGTATACCTGACTGAGATTGAAACGGTGGGAGAGATAACCACCCACATCAAGGGTGATCGTGCGACACTCAGTGCCCACCGTAGGCTTTCAGGACGGAAGACAGCGGATAAACCAATGGAACCTATTCGTGAATGGGATGAGGATATCGATTTCAGTCTCCTCAACGGGCAGATGGTTGCGACGGAAATCCGTAGATCCAATAAAAAGACGTTGGATATTCCAGAAAAAGGGAAGCGAGACTGTTTGCATAAATAGCGGTTGCTTTGGATATAAACTATGCTCCCCAAGGAACTCATAAAAAAAATCCGCCGCATCGAGATCAGCACTAACCGTCTCGTCAATGACGTACTTGGTGGTGAATACCACTCCGTCTTCAAGGGACGCGGCATGGAGTTCGACGAGGTGCGAGAGTACATGATCGGCGATGATGTACGCACCATCGACTGGAATGTCACCGCGCGCACCGGTGTTCCGCATGTCAAGCGCTTTGTCGAGGAACGTGAGCTCACGGTCATGCTGTTGGTGGATGCCTCCAGCTCCGCGCAGTTCGGAACCGCCTCGCTGATGAAGGGCGAGATGGCCGCGGAGATCTGCGCTTTGCTGGCTTTTTCCGCGATCAAGAACAATGACCGGGTCGGCCTGATCATCTTCACCGATCAGATTGAGTTGTATGTTCCCCCAAAAAAGGGGAAATCCCATGTCCTCCGGCTGATTCGCGACCTGCTGTATTTCCGGGCTGCAGGTAAGGCCACCAATATCACCGGTGCGCTGCAATTCCTTCAACGAATTCAAAAACGCAAAGCAGTGGTCTTCCTGGTCTCCGATTTCATGACCGATGAGGACTACCACAAACCGCTCGCCATCGCCAATAAACGGCATGATTTAATCTCCATCACCCTTGCCGATCCACGCGAGAGCGACATGCCGCCGATCGGGATACTAGAACTGGAGGATGCGGAAACTGGTGATGAGATTGTGATCGACACCTCTGATCCCGAGGTCCGCCGTCTCTTCGCACGTTATGCCCAGATCGAAACTGAGAACCGGAGCAAAACCTTTCGCTCGCTGTCGGTGGATTCCATATCCGTCAACACCGGCGAGGACTATGTCCTGCCACTCATCAATTTCTTCAAACACCGCGCTAAGGAGATGTCCCGATGAAGCGTCAGGAAACCCTGACCTGGCTGGTTCTGCTGTTTGTAGTTGTCCTGTTATGCTTGGTTGGATACCAAATCCGCTCCAAAGCGGGAGGGGGTTCCAGTCAAGAGGCAGCTTCAGGGGTGGAGAAAATCCGTGATTATGCCGCCGCGCTTAAAGCCAACCAGCTTTACACCAAGGCGG
This sequence comes from uncultured bacterium, assembly GCA_964581845.1. GTDB lineage: Bacteria > Hinthialibacterota > Hinthialibacteria > OLB16 > OLB16 > OLB16. The sequence continues at coordinate 1,772 of CAZORO010000184.1, read as the reverse complement.
CTGAACACTACGACCTTTACCTCTCTCGGGCCAGCTTGACTGACCAAGAAAAAGCGAAGATTGATTTCAATACCGCGAATATGCTGCTCGATCAAGTCGGGGATGCCGAGGGCGCTCTCGCGCATTTCCTGCGTGTCACCGACCTCTACCAGGGTGTGGATACGCAGATCGTGAAGGAGTCACGTAAGCTCGCCGCCGAGTGCCTGGAAAAACTTGGACGGGCGGGAGCGGCGGAACATGCACTGGTGGAGGCCAGCAAGCTCAAGACCGAGGGAGCCACCCAGGAGGCCAAAGTCGAGGAGAAAGATATCCTCGCCACGATCGGTGACAGAATCACCATCTCGCGTGCCGAGTTTGAGGAAGCCTGGAAATCGGTTCCGCAACACTCCCGGGATCAGATGTATGGCGGTGAGGAGGGACGCGAGAAGTTCCTTCAGGAAATGCTGTCGATGCGTCTTTTCGCGGAGGCCGCCAAGCGCAAAGGCATGGACCGTGATCCGGAGATCCAACGCCGTAAAAGATCAGTCGAGGAGGGGCTGCTTGCCTCCAAACTGTATCAATCCGAGATTGCGGCGAAAGTCGAGCTATCTGAACCAGACATGAAGCTCTTCTACGAAGCCCACAAGGATCACTACAAGGAACCGGCTTCGGTGGAGGTCGCCCATATCCTCACCTCGGATGCCACTCGCTGTCTGGAGGCCAAGGCCGTCATCGAGAAAGGCTCTCCCTTCGCCGAGGTGGCTAAAAAGTTCTCCACCGATGCGCGCACCAAAGATAACGGTGGAAAGATTGGTAAGCTCCAACAGGCGCGTCTTCCCTTGGAAAAGAAGGAAGGCTTCGATCCTCTGGATATTCCGGTCCCAGGGATTGGCAAGTCGAAGGAGTTTGTCAGCGCCGCGTTCTCGATCGCGGAGGTTGGGCAACTTATTGGCCCGGTGAAAACCGACAAGGGATTTCACCTGATCACGCTTCTCGCCAAGACTCCCGAGGCGGATAAATCGTTTGAAGATTCAAGGAACCAGATCGACATGGAATTCCGTCAACAACGCGAGGAACAACGGCGTGCGGAACTAGTGGCTGAGCTGATGAAAGCACACCAAGTCAGGGTATATGCCAATAGGTTGAAAGACTGATGCGGACTGTACGCCACCCTGTGTTATTTCTCATATGCCTTGCATTTCTCCCTTGCGTCTGGGGTGAGGAGACTCCCCCCGCTTCGGTTGAGGCCCAGGTAGACCGTACCGAGATCACTATCGGGGACCAGATCCATTACAAACTGACAGTGGATTATGCCAATGGGGTTGAATTCAAGAAGCCTGAATGGGGGCAGGGACTTGAAGGATTCCAGATCCTCGATTTTGAGCGTGGCGATCCAGAAAAAGCCGGCGAACGCTGGAAGGTGGTGGACACTTACACCCTCTCGACTTTCACACCCGAGGACTACATTATCCCGCCACTCATCATCCCCATTACCCTGCCCGGCGGGGCCACCCAGGAGCTCACCACACAACCGATCACAATTAAAGTAAAAAGTATCTTGCCCGAGGATGAGAAGGAATATGAACTCCGTGACTTGAAGGCTCCTGTACCGGTCTACTCCGGAATTCTGACAGGACGTGTGATCGCGGTGGCGGCGGGGGTGCTGATCCTTCTGGCCCTCGCTTATGGATACTGGAGATGGCGCCATCGTCCCCTTACTGGTCCCCTCGTGGTCGTGCCACCACGTCCTGAGCATGAAGTGGCGCTGGAACGTTTGACCACTCTTCAGGCAA
>CAZORO010000183.1:0-9460 GCA_964581845.1 uncultured bacterium | reverse complement strand
ACCAATTAGGATGACCGAGAAAAGCTCATGAAGAGTGTGTAACCGGATCGGAATTGAATGACTCAATGTGATCACCCAAGCCCCCAAAAGAGGGACTATTGTGTCTGTCACCGCGAAGCCTAGAGATATGAGATAACCTTTTTCCGCGTACAGATTTACAGAGAAGATCCCCACCAATGCTCCCAGGCAGACCCACCCCCATTGTCTCCTTTCGGCAACCAATAGAATCCCCAGAATCAGTCCGGCGGGTGGCCAAACCGTGGTGATTTCATCTGGGAACATAATCAAATGCAGTGAAAGCCAGCCACACAAGAAAAAACCAAGGGCGGTATAGAGGATAATCAAGAGTGGATGAGTTCCGGGATGCCTTTTTGCTGTTTCGCTCATGATTCTGGGTATGGGGGGGTTGATGCCCCATGAAATTCTTGCAAGTTTACTACAGGTTGGGCAAATTCGCACATCCCCGCTTCTTCACAAAACCAGTTGGGGAGTTTGAAAATGGAGTGTTCAACACACCTAAGTGGGTTTGATCTCCTTGAGCATTGATTCCCAAGGGAGCTTTCGGTGGCTGATCGTGATCTTCAGTCGAAAGTCTGGCAACTACCTGGAGGGACGCTCGCTCTCGCGGATTGCCTGGAATGGTCGGCCTCATTGCCATTGATCCTCCTTTCGCAACTGGCATATCGCGGAAGGGTAGGGTGGGGCTTGCCCCACCATCAGAGAACACCAGGAGTACCAGAGTGGGGCAAGCCCCACCCTACTATCAAGACCGGTGGGAGGGTGGTATTGGCCATTATGTGGCGTGGCTCATGGAGCGGGTGAGTCTCATGCGGGAGTTACTCCTTCCGGATGGCTCCTTTCTGATCCATCTCGATTGGCATGCGGTCCATGCAGTCAAGGTGGCGCTTGACCGCTTGTTTGGTGAGAAAAACTTTCAAAATGAGATCATCTGGTTTTACCAAACTGGGGGAGCAAGCCAGAACCGTTTCAGCCGCAAACATGACACCCTTTTATGGTATACACGCTCCAACCGCTGGGTGTTCCATCCCGAACGGATCCGGGTTCACCGCTCTCCGAAGGCTCTCGAACGGGCGCGTCATCCCAAAGGGGCGCGGATTGCCTTACAGGATGAAGAGAAACTGCCAGGGGATGTCCTCTTCGTTCCTTCGCTCAACCCGATGTCCAATGAACGCAATGGGTATCCCACCCAGAAACCGCTCGAGCTCATGGAAATCTTTGTGGAAGCATTTTCAGAGCCCGGGGAGTGTGTCGCGGATTTTTTTTGTGGATCGGGTACCACCGTCGTTGCCGCCAGGCGATTGGGACGGCGGTGGCTGGCTTGTGATAAATCACGGCACGCGGTGGCGATCACCCGTGCAAGGCTGGAGGAACTGGGGGGCTTATTCCCAGAGTTCGCAGTTGAGAAGGGGGATGTTTAGGAGCCCCAAAGAGGTTAAGTTTGCGCAACTGAGAACCTCACCCCCCAGCCCCCCTCTCCCACAAGGAGAGGGGGGAGCATCCACGTCGCCCCATGGGAGAGGGGGGCTGGGGGGGTGAGGTTCTCCATGCGCTTTACAGGAGGCTGTGATGAATACCAAGATCGCGGTCATCGGTGCAGGGAATGTGGGGGCGGCTTGCGCGCTTTACCTGGCCCAACAGGAACTTGGTGATATTGTCCTTACAGATATCGTGGAGGGTGTTCCCCAAGGGAAGGCGCTGGATATCCTAGAGGCGGCCAATCCTCTCGGTAAGGATGTGGTCATCAAGGGAACGAATGATTACGCCGATATCGCGGGGGCTGACCTGGTATTAGTCACAGCGGGACTGCCCAGGAAGCCGGGTATGGACCGTCTCGATCTACTCAAGATGAATGCGGGTATTTGTGGTGGTATTGCCGAAGCCATCAAACAGTATGCGCCCGAATCGATTGTGATTGTGGTCTCCAACCCGATCGATTTCATGGTCTACCACACCTTCAAGATCACCGGCTTCCCAGCCCATCGTGTCATCGGTCAGGCAGGCGTACTCGACTCGGCGCGTTGCGCCGCCTTTGTGGCGATGGAGCTCGGTTGCAGTGTGAATGATGTCGATGCCATGGTGCTTGGCGGTCATGGCGATACGATGGTGCCCCTGCCGCGCTACACCACTGTTTGCGGAGTTCCCATCACTGAGCTGATTCCCGCTGACCGCATCCAGGCCATCTCCGGCCGGACCCGTAATGGCGGCGCGGAGATTGTCAATCTGCTCAAGACCGGCAGCGCCTACTATGCCCCCGCCGCCGCGACTGTAAAGATGGCGGCCTCGATCCTTCGCAACACTCACCACATCCTCCCATGTAGCGCCTATCTGACTGGGCAGTATGGGCTCAATGATGTCTATGTCGGTGTTCCCTGCCAGTTGGGGCGGAAGGGGATTGAACGAGTGATCGAACTCCAGCTTACTGAGGATGAAAAACAGGCGCTTCACTCCTCGGCCTCGGTGTATAAGTCGAGTTTGAAGGATCTGGGATACTGAATATTCTTTTCACTTGTGCCCCCTTCCAAGTCAGGAAGGGGGCAAGCACCATCTCTTCATGCCCGATATCTCCGTCATCATCCCCACCTGCTCCCCCCATGTGCCACTGGAGGCATGTCTCCGTTCTTTGGTCTGGCAGACCCTTCATCCCGACCGTTATGAGATTCTGGTGGTCAACAATGGGGGAACCCGTCACTCAGATCGTTTTCTCCGGCCAATTCTGGAGATGTTTGAGGAGAGGGTATGGCTGGTGGAGAGCCGTAGGAATCTTGGGTATGGCGGCGGTTGCCGTTTGGGGGCGGAACACGCCAAGGGACGGATCCTGGCCTTTCACAACGATGACTCCATGGCCGATCCCGCCTGGCTCGCATTGGCATTGAACGAGTTCGAGAGGATTTCTGACCTGGGAGTGGTTACCTGCCGTGTAGTCAGCATGAATGGGCCGGTGCTACAACATGAAGGCTCCTCGATGACCCACCCCCATGGCCTTTTCTGGCAGACCGGTTATGGAAACCCGGATTATCCTGCCTCCTTGAGAGACTCCATGAGTGTGGATCTCGACTTTTTTGGGGGTTGTATCTGGGCCACCAGCCGCGAGGCATGGGACCGGGTGGGCGGCCTTGCTCCTGTATACTATCCCGGCTATTACGAGGACTCCGAGTATGCCCTCCGTTGCCGCCAGCTGGGTTACCGGATCCGTTTGCTGAAGGCGGTGACCTGTTCTCATATCATGAATGCCACCCTTGGCCCGCAAGCGGTTCGTTTCTGGCGTGTTTTCCATCGTTCGCGGTACCTCTTCCTGTTGAGAAACCATGTGGGCTACAGCTGGCGTGAGATTATCGGATCGGAGCTTAGCTGGTGGCGTGCCCACAGCGCGGGGCACAATCCGGGCTTATGTTTTGCGGGGCTGTTATCGGCTCTTCCCAAGGCTCCGGGGGCGCTGCTCGAACGGCGGCGATTCGGGAAACGGATGAAGGGTGACATTCTAGGAGCGTAGTTCTGGGTTTGTCCCACCTTTCCGCACCGATGAGAATTTGCCGCCACAGATTACCTTCTCAATGAGACTCGGTCCCTTCCGATTCTTCCGGTTATTCCGTGGGTTCCGTGATTCAAACCATCACTCAAAACGGCACGCTCTCATCCACGCTAACATCGTCATAGAAGTCGTCTTCCCTTGCTCCGATCCCCTCGGGTGGCGCCTCGGCGAGTGAGAGGTTCTTAAAGGCGGCATAGCGTGAGATGAAGGCGATGGGGATGCTCCCCACTGGGCCATTACGCTGCTTGCCAATGATGATCTCTGCCTTCACATCCTCCTCGGCCTCTTCGCTGTCCTTGCTGGGGCGGCGGCGGTGGATGAAGAGAACTACATCGGCGTCCTGCTCGATGGCTCCCGACTCACGCAGGTCGGAGAGGCGTGGCATGTTGTCTTCGCGGCTCTCGACGCCACGGGAAAGCTGGGAGATCGCAAGCACCGGCACCTCGAGCTCGCGAGCGAGTGCCTTGAGACCACGTGAGATCGCGGAGACCTCCTCCTGCCGGTTACGGTTGCCGCTGCGTGTCACACCCGCCTCCATCAGCTGCAGATAGTCCACTACAATCAGCGCAAGATTTGGTTCCTTGTGTTTGAGACGGAGGGCACGTGCACGCATCGAGGAAATGGAAAGGCCGGGGGTGTCATCGACATAGATCGGCAAAGGGAACATGCGCGCCAGGGTATTGAACACATTCGAGGATTCGCGCTTCGTGAGCTGACCGGTACGTAACCGCTTGAGATCCACCTTGGCCATCGAGCAGATCAACCTTTGGATGACTTGGACCGCGCTCATCTCCAGGCTGAACACCCCCACTGGCAACTTCGATTCCACGGCGATGTTCTCAACCATATTCAAAGCCAAGGATGTCTTTCCGATGGAGGGACGTGCCGCGAGGATGATGAGATCAGTCTTCTGGAATCCCGAGGTCATCTCATCCAGCAAGGTGAAATGGGTCGGAACACCGGTTACCAACCCTTTCTTCTGGAAGGCTTCGTGGAGAGCTGTTTCCACTGTGCCGAGAAGTTGTCCGATACGGACAAAGGCTCCAGTTTGACGGCTATCGGAGATGGCATGAAGGTCATGCTCGGCCTCATTGAGAATGGTCTCGGCGTCCTCACGGTCCTCGTAGGCCCTTTCCAGAACCTCATTGGTGGAGAAGATGAGACGGCGCTTGAGGAATTTTTCCTTGACAATCTCGGCATACTCACGCACCTGCGCGCCGGTGGCCGCCGAGGAGACCACCTCCATGATGATGGCTGCCCCTCCGATTTTCTCGACCACGTTCCGTGTTCTGGCTTCCTCCAGAAGCGTGGTGAAGTCAGGCATGCGCCCCTTCTGCTCAAGATCGGAGATGAGCTCGAAGATCAGCTGGTAGGGTTGATGGAAGAAGAGAGAACGGATATAGGGACTGTCGCGTAGTTCCTTGCCGCGCTGGATCTGCTCGCGCTTGGACTGCTCATCAAGATCCCGCAGGAGTTCGAGTCCCGCCATGAGCGCTCCACGGTCATGGAGCATCGCAGCGAGCACCGCCCTCTCGGCTTCGACACTAAAGGGTAGATTCTTGTTGACGCCCGGCTCAGCCATTACCCTACTCACCCGTCCCCATCAGAAAGATTCAATCCACACAAACCAAGCCTCCCTCGCGGGTCCCTTTGAACCCGTGTAAGAGCATCGCTTTTTGTTCGTGAGATCTCAATGCAAATACAGCAAGAATACCGGCCTCTTTTTCCAGTTCCGGCTCACTGGCAGGGGCTCGCGAGGTTCTCCCCCTTGCTCCCCAACAACACTCGCATGGTGAGACGATCTTCCCTCCGGGTCAAGAGTGAGTTGAGGGGGCGATGATGATTCTTTCCGGTCTCACAGGATGCCAACAGGGAAGCTGTGCGAAAGAGACCTAAGCTGAGTAGAAAGAGGGTATAACGGATGGATGGAGGAGCGAAATTATTGGCAAGTTGACATCTTGACACGTAATGGTTAACAGATACGACAAAAGGCGAATGACTTCGCCCCGCCATCTTCCCTTTGCCATTCATTTTGGGAAGGAGATAGTTCTGGTGACGATTGCTCCTGGAGAATAAGACTGTTACACTCCGTTTTCGATTCCAATGATAAGGCTCCCTTACGGATTTCAAAGTATGAAACATCTTCTGATCTTACTCCTTCTCTTTGTGGCTCAGGCATCCTGGTCTCAAACTCCCTCGAGCCCGGGAAGTGATTTCACCAGTCTTCTGCCGATGCTTCTAATCTTCTTCGGCATCTTCTACTTCATTGTGATCCGTCCCCAACAGAAAGAACAACGCCTCCATCAGCAGAGGATTAGCGCCCTCCAGAAAGGTGACCGCGTGATCACCTCGGGAGGGATTCATGGCACGGTCCGCGCCACCAAGGAGAAGACACTGGTTCTTGAAATCGCCGATGGGGTCAAAGTGACCCTCAACCGTCAGGCGGTCTCCGCTGTTCTCGAAAACACTCCCGGCAAGGGAAAACAGACTGAAGAGGAAGAAGAGGAGGAGGAGTGAAATCTTCTCTGCACCAATGAACGGCACCGGAAATCCACAGATTCTGGCCACCGCCGAACAGGTTCAAGAAGCTGTCGCGCGGATTGCCCAGAGTGTACGCGAGAAACTGACCACTCTTGAGAAGGCCGCATTCATTGGGATTCATACCCATGGGGTGCCCCTGGCCCTCCGGCTCAAATCTGTTTTCAAAGAACAATATGGCGTTGAGGTCCCGGTGGGAACCGTCGATATCACCCTCTACCGCGATGATTATGACCTCAGGGGAGTCAAACCGCGTATTCAAAGCAGTCAGATCCGCTTTTCCGTGGATGGGCGTGAACTGGTTCTGGTGGATGATGTCCTGTTTACTGGAAGGACCATCCGCGCGGCGATCGAGTCCTTGGGTGACTATGGACGTCCCAGCGCGATCCGGTTGGCTGTCTTGGCCGACCGGGGACACCGTGAACTGCCGATCCAGCCCGATGCCGCCGGACTGACTTTCCAGACCGATAAACGAGACCGTATCCGTGTCCGGATGGTGGAAATCGATGGTGTCGATGAGATCCTTCTCATAAGGGGAGGTCTCAGCGCTTGAAGGGGGGCTTGAAGTGAATCGGAAAGACCTGCTCGATATCCAATCCCTCGATCCGGAAGAGATCTACGAAATTCTCGATACCGCCGTTCCTTTCAAAGAAATTTTTACCCGTTCGGTGAAACGGGTTCCTTCCCTGCGTGGCAAGACCGTTGTCAATATCTTCTTTGAACCCAGCACCAGAACCAGGACCTCCTTTGAACTGGCCGCCAAACGGCTTTCCGCGGATGTGATCAACATCGCTTCGGAACGCAGCAGTTTTGTGAAGGGCGAATCGCTGATCGACACCTTTCATACTCTCCTGGCGATGAAGGCGGACCTCTTTGTCATGCGCCATTCCTATGCGGGAGCCTGTCATTTCCTGGCGGAACGCATCCCGGTTCCCATTGTCAATGCTGGTGACGGCGCCCATGCGCACCCTACCCAGGCTCTTCTCGATCTCTTCACCATGCGGGAAAACAAGGGCAATTTGAAGGATCTGAAAGTGGCCATCATCGGTGACATCACCTTCAGCCGGGTGGCACGCTCGAACCTGTGGGCGCTCAAGAAGGTGGGCGCGGATGTCCATATTACCGGTCCAGCGACCCTTCTTCCCAAGGGGTTGGAGGAGATGGGAGCCAAGGTATGCCGCCGAGTGGAGGAGGCCCTCGATGGCGCCGATGTGGTCTACATGCTACGCATCCAGAAGGAACGTCAGGGATCACACTTCTTCCCCACCATCCGTGAATACTACCACCTCTTCGGCCTGACCCCCGAACGGCTCGCGCTGGCCAAACCGGATGCCATTGTCATGCACCCCGGCCCGATGAACCGTGGGGTGGAGATCAACGATTATGTGGCGGATGGTCCAACCTCAAGGATTCACGATCAGGTGACCAATGGGGTCGCGGTCCGCATGGCGGTGCTCTTCTTGCTGGCGACTCGCCAACAGAAAGAGGCGGCTGGGGAGCTTCTTGCCACTGCTGGGGAATAATTTCCCACTGATCATCGGTCTGTTCAGATTTCCCTTTCCTCCCCTACAATGATTCCATGTTACACCTCCGCATTGAGCAAATCGCGCCACGCTTAGGCCGTCTTGACCTGAACCTTAGCCTTCATGCCGAAAGGTTGGTCAAGGCAACCCAAGATGGAGTCTCCCTGGTTGTCTTTCCTGAACTCTCCTTGACCGGTTACCTTCTGAAGGATTTGGTTCCTGAGGTGGCGATGCCACCGGAACGTTTGCGGGAACTGCTCAATAATCATTGCACCGAGGTGCGTAACCTCGAGGCGGTCATCGGTTTTGTCGAGGAAACTCCCGGTCACCGGTTCCATAACTCAGCCGCCTTTATCCGTTGGGATGATTTAGGGCATCCCGAGCTGGTGCATGTCCACCGTAAAGTGTATCTCCCCACATATGGTTTGTTTGATGAGGGACGTTACTTTTCAGAGGGAAGGACAATCCGTGCCTTTGAGAGCCGCTTTTTTGGAAGGTGCGGTATCCTCATCTGCGAGGATGCCTGGCACCTTTCGCTCCCGTTGTTGCTTGCCGTGGATGGCCCCCATTTGGAGGGGGCGGGAGTGCTTATCATCACTTCCAACTCTCCCGCGCGTGGTGTGTCCGAGAGTGTTCAAGGAGTTCCGGAGAGTCACAGGATCTGGGAAAACCTACTCAAAACCTATGCCTCTTTGCTTGAGTCGGTGGTGGTCTATGCCCATCGTGGAGGTGTTGAGGATGGACTCAACTTCTCGGGTGGCTCGCAAGTGCTAGGGGCTGGGGGCGAGCTCTTGGCCAAAGCCCCTCTCTTTGAACCGGCCACCTTGGATCTTGATCTCGACTGGCCCGAACCGCTCCGGATAGGCAGAACAGGTTCACTTGTCCTCTCCAGCGAGAATGTGGAGCTTCTCCAAAGGGAGCTTTCAAGGATTATGAAGGGGGCCTTCGATTGACGATGTCACGCCTTGCGGAAATCCCCCAGGAGCTTCGGATCGATACCGGTCTTGCACGGACCATGCTGGTCACCATGGTCCATGAGGAAGTCACCAAAGTGGGTTTCGCCCGTGCCTTATTTGGTCTGTCAGGTGGGATCGATAGTGCTTTGACCGCCTTCATCGCCGCTGAGGCTCTTGGTAAGGAAAACGTGTTGGGTGTGCTCATGCCTTACCGGACTAGCAGCCCGGAGAGTCTGGATGATGCCCAACTGGTGGCCAATACCTTGGGGATCGATATTCGTGTGGTTGATATCTCGCCACAGGTGGATGCCTATTTTGAGGCTCCTGGAACCCCCAAATCCGAGGATGAACGGATTTGGAAACTGAGACGTGGTAACAAGATGGCCCGCGAGCGGATGACCATCCTCTATGACCTCTCCATGTCGGAAAAGGCCTTGGTCCTTGGCACTAGTAATAAAACCGAACTCCTCCTCGGATATGGCACCCTCTATGGCGATATGGCCTCAGCGGTGAATCCCATCGGTGATCTCTATAAGTCCCAAGTCTGGCAACTGGCCGCCGCGATGGGTGTTCCGGAAAAGGTGGTCGAGAAGGTTCCCACCGCCGATCTTTGGGCAGGACAATCGGATGAAAGTGAAATTGGTTACAGTTACACGGAAATTGACCGAATCTTCTATTACCTGGTCGACCAGCGTTTGTCGCCGGAGAAGGTGATCTCGAATGGTTTTCCGCGTCCGCTGGTCGAGTATGTCAACCGCTTGCTACACCAGTCGCAATACAAGCGGCGTCTGCCGGTCCTTGCCAAGCTGGGACGGCGGACGATTGACCGGGATTTCCGTTACCCCCGGGATTGGGGATATTGACGGGATGACCTCACCCCCCACCCCCCTCTC
>CAZORO010000182.1:0-9522 GCA_964581845.1 uncultured bacterium | reverse complement strand
CCTACCCGCTGTAATTGGCTCGGAGCGATAGTCGAGGTCACTCCATTTACAACCTGATAAAGCTTGTAGGTGATCGAGGGAGTAGCGCCCGCGACCACGCCAGTAACGCTGATGATTTCAGCATAGAGTTTGGGTAGGAGAGGCGACTCGCTGGGAACGATGTGTGCGTTAGCCACGGAGGGAACAGTCCCAACATTATTTATTGGCTGATGGCAGAGATAACACATGGTGTCATCAGTCTGTTTCATATGACCAATCCCATTGGCGAAGTCGATCTTGTCGTGGCAGCCGCCGCAGGCCTCACGAGAGGGAACCTCGAGATGGTAACTCGCCTGGTTTTCTTTCGAGTTGCTTCCGGTATGGCAGGTGTCGCAGTTGCGGATATCCTGTGGGTAGGTGACCTCGCCGAAGTCGGCGCTCCACCACGGAGAGGCATCATTGATTCCATCACCCGCTGTCCCAGTGGCGTTGTTAGCATTCACGAACTTCTTGGCGAGGTGGATTTGGTGGGTCATATGGGCCATATCGATACTGTAAGTCTCCGTCGTACCTGTCGGGGTTTGGTTCGGACGCCGTGTCACCATCAAACCTGGATAGTGACAAAGGATACAGATCCCATACTCACGCCGTCCGCCGCCATGGATGGCCAGAGGATTGTGGCACTTATTGCAAGTTGCAGTGGTGGAAAGCTCGCGCACCGTGGTGACCGCTCCGCCATCGGGACGGAAGTTGAAGAGCGGATTCTGCACCGAACGTTGCCCGTCATTGTCGAGGTCATATTCGACCTGTATCCCAAGTGTGTGGGTTAGGCCACGGTCGGCGGCAGCGATATTGATGGCCTTCTTATACTTGGCAATATAGTTCCCGCCTCCCAAATCGGTGACCGTGGCTCCGGAAATATCGGTGTAAGTTGGGAGACCACTTGTATTGAGGGTATAGTTTTGATAGTGGGTCCGCTTGGCCTGCAGATTGTCCTCGATGATGCGTGCAAGAAGGAACCGCACGCGGCGGACTGTGTTCAGGGGAATCGCATCACCATCGCCATCGGTCAGCGTGAATTGAACCTCCGGCTTGTTGTCCTGCGGGATGGTGACAGCTTGTATGGCGACAACCGCCACCTCATCTGGATCGATGCTCGGCGTTAAATCCATGTGCCATTGTTCTTGGAAAAGAACCACATCGTTTGCATCGACGAAACCGCTTTGGTCAAGGTCAGCTGTTCCCTGAGCGAAGACAGTTCCCGGAGATAGGAGGCATGCGGCGATTAAAAACCACGCCCCCAAACCCAGTCCGGATACAACTCTTCTCACCAACACCCTTTGACCCATCATGATACATCCTCCTTGAACAATCCCACATTAAGAATGTCGATCGCCCCACATTCTGGGGTAAAATCGACTAGGACAAACAGTAATCAAGTACTAAGAAGTCCAATATTAGAACCAGTATTTCTGTCTGTCAATCAATACTTGCAGGCTAAGGCAATCTTTTTTTCGTATTTAACCTTCCCTGGCTCCCTCGGAATAAATCACCAAAACCTCCCTTAGATCCGCGAAAGTTCCCAAGGCTATCTGGTGGATTTGGTGAGCCTGGACAAAGCGGGCGAAGGCTTGAAAATCTTCCTCCGAATCAAGGGGAAGGATCTGCATACGGCGGTCACCACATTTGAAACCTTGGGAGAGACAGTCCGTGGCCCCGATGATGGATTTCAATTTCTCCCCCGCCTCGAGAAGAGTCCGGCGGACAGTCGAGCGTGAGATGGTCAGCATTTCCGCGATATCGACCTGGGTGTATCCAGCCAGAAAGAGAAGCATCACCTCCTGCATGCGTCCAGTAAGCCGTTTCTGAACCACCCAACGTAGACGGTCCAATAGAATGGCTCGTTCTTGATCCGAATGATCCTTCCGGCGGACCTGTTCCCGGTACTCCTCGGAAAGGCCCGCGAAAGCCCAATCCTCAACCATCGGATCGAAAAGGATCTGGCTCCCACAACGATCGGAATTTAATCCTCCAAGAAGCGCTTCCCAACGGGTTGTGTGTTCTGTCACCATACTGGCAACCTCCTGATAATGGGGCTAAGATACTGATTGCATATAAATGCACTATTCGTGCCAAGGGAGAGTGACACACTACCGATGAGACACTTCAATGAATCTGAAAAGCCTTTCAAAGAAGCCGATTGTGGTCCCAAATATCTGGGCGATGGCCCGGGATATGAATGGGGAATCCTGGTCTTGAAGCCGGGGCAAGGATCACGCTTATATGGACGGCATTTCCACGAGATAGTCTCGGAAACCTTCTATGTCCTGGAGGGTGATATCCTCATGTGGGTGGATGGAAGAGAGATCCGTGCCCGCCAAGGAGACATCATCACCGTGGAACCGGGCGAGAAGCACTGGCTTGATAATGATGGGGATACCGACTTCCGGGCGGTTTTCATGAAGTACCCGATCGATCCGGAGGACCGGCAGGTCTTCTAATTTGCGATAGCCTAAGCCCGCGCTTTGGATTATCTTGACCGTTTTCCTAGATTGGAAATGTCGAGTTGATTCGGAGGAGCGATCCATGTCAAACACACAGTCAACAGGAATACTCCAAACCCATATTCCCGAAGTGACCCTCCTCAAACGCGGGAAGGTCCGTGATGTTTATGATTTGGGTGAACACCTGCTTTTCGTGGCCACTGACCGGATTTCGGCATTCGATGTCATCATGCCCACTCCAGTCCCGGACAAGGGGCGTATCCTCACGGCGATGTCACGCTGGTGGTTCGAGCATTTCCGTGACCGGGTTCCGAATCACCTGGTCGCTGATGAGGACAAGGCCTGGCCCTGCGCGTTGGCGGCACGTAAGGAGGAGCTCCTTCCACGTTCCATGGTGGTACGGAAGGCTGACCCCCTTGCCGTGGAGTGTGTGGCGCGCGGGTACTTGGCTGGCTCGGGGTGGAAGGAGTACCAGAAGAACGGGACTGTGTGCGGAATTCCACTTCCCACAGGATTACGCGAGAGCGAGGAAATTCCTGGCGGTCCTATCTTCACCCCGGCAACCAAGGCGGAGGTGGGGCACGATGAAAACATCAGCTACCATCAATCTGAGAAAATCGTCGGCGAAAAGGCGGCGAAAACCATCCGGGACTATACTCTGGCGATCTTCCGCGAGGCCGCACGTCTAGCGCGGGAACGGGGAGTGATCCTCTTCGATACGAAATTCGAGTTCGGTTTCTTGGATGGGGAGATTGTCCTCATCGATGAACTGCTGACCCCTGACAGCTCACGCTATTGCCTGGCGGAGGATTACAAGCCCGGGCAGCCCGTGGCAAACCTGGATAAGCAATACCTTCGTGACTGGCTCGATTCAATCAAGTGGAACAGGACTCCGCCAGCACCTGAGCTTCCTGAGGAAGTGGTTCGTAACACACGCGAGCGTTACCTCGAAGCCTATCGAAGAATCACCGGGTCCGAGTTAGAATAAAGGTTTCAAGAGGTTTACAACAGGCAAGGACATCTTTGCCCGCTGGAAAGAGGGGATAGATTCATGCCACTCCATGATGAGTGTGGCGTTTTCGCCATTTGGGGTCATTCCGATGCCGCGCGGTTGACTTATTTGGGGCTGTATAGCCTCCAGCACCGCGGCCAGGAAAGCGCTGGGATTTCAACGGTCCATGAAGGCTCGATCCTGACCCATGTGGCCATGGGCTTGGTGCCTGAGGTCTTTAATCAGGAGAACATCTCCAAACTGATGGGGGACTGTGCCATTGGGCATGTCCGTTATTCCACCACCGGAACAAACCAGCTTTGTAATGCCCAACCTCTGGTCAGGAATTATTCCCGTGGACAAATCGCCTTCGCTTTCAATGGGAACATCGTTAATGCTTGCGAATTACGCCAATGGTTAGAGGAGACGGGAAGTATCTTCCAGGGGACCTCGGACAGCGAAGTCATCATTCACCTGGTGGCACGTCAACAGGAGGAGAGTTTTCTCGACCGGATTGCTTGTGCCCTGGGCAAGTGCACTGGAGCCTATAGCGCGTTATTCATGAACCAACACGAGATCATCGCTGTCAGAGACCCCTATGGGTTCCGTCCCCTGTGCCTTGGACGGCATGGAGCGGCGTGGATGGTGGCCTCGGAATCCTGCGCCTTTGACATTGTCGAGGGTGAGTATGTCCGTGAAATCGAACCCGGAGAGATGGTCCGCATCACCGATTCGGGGATTGAGTCCTTTTATCCCTTTGAGAGAACTCCTTATCAGCCCTGCATCTTCGAGTTGGTCTATTTCGCACGTCCAGACAGCATTGTCTTTGGAAGGGATGTCAATGAGGTCCGCCACCGTCTGGGGAGACAGTTGGCGATCGAGTCCCCGGTTCAGGCGGACCTGGTTTTCGCGGTTCCGGATTCCTCGAATCTGGTGGCCTTGGGATTTTCCCAGGAGTCGGGGATTCCCTTCGATATCGGGCTGATGCGTAATCACTACATTGGAAGAACCTTCATCGAGCCGGAGCAGAGCATCCGGGACTTCGGGGCCAAGATAAAATACAGTCCATTGCGCAGCACCCTGCAAGGCAAGCGCGTGGTAGTGGTGGATGACAGCATTGTACGCGGCACCACGGTCCGCAAGATTGTGAAGATGATCCGCCGCGGGGGAGCCACCGAGATTCACATGCGGATAGCCTCGCCGCCGATCCGCCATGGCTGCTTCTATGGAATCGACATGCCTTCCACCTCCGGTTTGATCGCCCACACCCATACTCCCGATGAGATCCGTAGACATATTCGTGTCGATTCCCTCCATTACCTTTCCGTGGAGGGCCTGCTCGAAGCCTGCAAGGGTACTCTCGATACCTATTGCACTGCTTGTTTCACAGGGAGATACCCCATCGATTTCTCGCAGCTCCAGGAGACCAAATACGCCTTTGAGCGGAGAGCCCTTGTGGAGGTCTAGATGAACCAGCCCCTGACCTATAAAGACGCCGGAGTGGATATCGATGCTGGTGAGGAGGCTACCCGGCGGATCAAGCAACTAGTCAAGAGCACCGCCAATATCCATGTCCTCTCCGAGACCGGCGGTTTCGGGGGTCTGTTCCATCTAGCGGGATGCCCGGAAACCAGCCCGGTTCTTGTGGCCAGCGTGGATGGGGTCGGCACCAAGATGAAGGTGGCCGCCGCCATGAACCGTTATGACACCGTGGGACATGATATTGTCAACCACTGTGTCAACGACATCCTAGTGCAGGGCTCACGCCCCTTATTTTTTCTGGACTACATCGGTGCCAATAAGGTAATACCTGGCCAGATTGCGGAGATTGTCAAGGGAATTGCCGAAGCATGCCGGCAACACAACTGTTGCTTAATCGGCGGTGAAACCGCCGAGATGCCGGATGTGTATGGACCTGGCGATATCGATCTGGTGGGCTTTATTGTGGGTGTGGTTGGCAGGCAGGCAATCCTGGATGGTTCACGGATAGGGCTGGGGGACCGTCTGATCGGACTGGCTTCAAGTGGTTTACACACCAATGGTTATACCCTGGCCAGGAAGGCGCTTGCCCCGGATGGCGAATGGAATCAAGTTCCTCCAGGTTTCGACAGATCCATTGGTGAAATGCTTCTCGAACCCCACCGCAGCTACTTCAAGGCTCTCTGGAATCTTCTGGAGGCAGAGGAAATTCATGCCATGGCACACATCACGGGTGGCGGCATTCCCGGTAACTTGTGCCGTGTGATTCCCACCGGCCTTCAGGCCAAAGTGGATACAAGCAGTTGGAAGGTTCCATCCCTATTCGAGCTTCTCGCCACCAAGACTCAAGCACCTCGCGCGGAGCTCTTCCGGGCCTTTAACATGGGAGTGGGTATGGTCTTGTGTGTGGACCCCGCCAATGTCTCCTCGGTTCTCGACTCGCTGGCCACGGAGGATTGCGAGGCTTGGGAAATAGGGCAGATTGTGGAGAGAACCGGGGGCACGCCAGCGGTGGCGCTGACATAAGATTCCGGAGTGGCGATTTCATTCGCCTTTTGACATGAAACCGTGATCAAATTCGCATGGGAGATGCACAGCGAAGGAATTCGCCACTCCATGCTATCGGCTGAGCTTAATTATTTCCCGGACTCTTATTTCCCCGCCAGTTTGATCTTGAAACGGTTCTCTCCCGGGTGCAGGTCCACGCGGAGATAGAGTAGCTCTCCAGGGATGATCTTGTGATCCACCAGGCCGGTGGTGTCATCGATCCGGAAAAGGGCAAACTCGCCCCACAGCGCCATGCCATAGGGCATTTCCTTGGGGCTGTGAACCACCAGCTCAATCTCACGGCTCCAATAGTATCGAGTATTATGGATCAGGCGTGTGACCGGGATCTCACTTTCATTGAAGTAGCGTTGCTGGACAGGATCATTCTGGTAGTTGCGGAGGACATGGGGTTCCACCTTGCCCTCGATGAAGGCCATCATGGCTCCTGTGTCGTAGGTCAGGAAGGTCTTGGGCCAGGGACCGAGTGGGACACTCCAACCATAGTCGGGATTGGGGTCGCGGCTGGGGATATCCTCCCAGAGAATGTATGACGGTGCGGTGAGGGGATACCTGTCCCGGTAAAGGCGCGCCGCCTGACTGAGGGTCATCACCTCACAAAGGGGGAGCAGGTACTCGGCGAAACGGTCCAACATGACCGCCGCCTCGCGGATATCCTCGCGGGTGTAACAACGGAAAGGCTCCACCTGCATCTCATGGGCCTCCTGATGTTGCAGGAGAAAGACAAGGTCATTGAGATGGGCGTTGTTGAGATAGTTGTCCGCTAATCCCTCCCAGTACTCGATATCCTCCCAACGGCAGATACCGGTCCGGGCGGCATCATTGGGATCGGTTGAATAGATGCTGGGATGGCCGGAGTGAATCGACTTGCCGAGATCACGCGCGGTCCACTCCATGCCGATGATGCCACGCCCGGATGGCTTGGGACGCAACCTTTGAGCGGGATCAATGTAAAACAATCCCCAGGGGCAGCCCCGGTCGGTGATGTCATCTACCTCGATTTGCTCAGGGCAGTAACCCCACAGCCCCTCGAAACCAAGCTCCTCAAGGATGCCAGCGGCATGAGGGTCGGTATGCCCAGCACCCGCGATGGTGATCTCAGCCCAGGGGAGAACCTTGAGGAGGCTCTCGCGGCGTTTTTCGATCAGTTCACGTTTTGCTTCATGTCCTTGAGAGGGGATGGGGGCTCGGGAATTCGAGCTGCCCGAGGCGAAGGTGGGCAGGGCCATGGCCACTTCATCGCCATGGGATTCATGCCATTCCTTGAGCAGACCAGACACAAGCCGCGCCGATTCCGGGGAAACCATCCAGGTGATCGGTACCCCATGCGGGTGCAGAGTCTCCGCTAGAAGCGACATGCCCTCCTGGCAAGTGACATCGCCCACCATTCTTTCGGCCAGGCTGGCGAACATGTATATCAGTTTACCCATTACTTCCTCCCGCATTTCCGCTTCGGGAATGATTCACCCGGCGCCTGTTGGATATCGGGTACCGAGAAATGACTCTGCGCGATCAGCCAGACCTCCCCACGTTTCTCAAATACAGCAGTAAACCGTCCCTCCAGAACCATGGTTTCTTCCTTAGTGGCGGCCTTCATCCGGCACTGGCCATACAGCCAAGCCACATCTCCCGCTGAAAAGACACTGACATTCTTCATGGTGATCTTGGTGGACAGGGCTTGTGAGAAATCCCGCTTGAGGGCCTTACGCAATTCCTTGGGACCTGTCACCACCTCATCCGCGCCGGCGCCCAGATAAACCGCTTCTTCATCAGGAACCGTGATATCCAGAATCGTCTTGGCATCCTTCTCCTCATAAGCTTTCCAGTATTGCCGTAGAACAGCGAGGATAACGGCTTTAAGCTTGGGTGATGCTTTCATAGAAACCTCCCTTGGAAGAGAATCGCAAGCAGGAAAAGCATAATATCCACGAAGTGTGTGTATAGATGAACGGTGGTGAATTCAAAGTGAGTAGCGGGGAGAGCATTCCCATTTTTTCAAAGGATTCGTCCTTGACAGTCTGAAACCCTTTGGTAGTTTGCTCTCACAGCCATGAAAGACGCTCTACGCACCAATATGGACCTCTTCCGTGCCAGCCGTGAGGTCATTCCCGGCGGTGTCAACAGCCCTGTCCGGTCCTTCAAATCGGTGGGCAGGTCCCCGATCTTTGTCTCACATGCGAAAGGGTGCCAGGTCTATGATGTCGAGGGAAAATCCTACATCGACTACATCGGTTCCTGGGGGCCCATGATTCTGGGGCATGCCAACACGGAAGTTGTTCAGGTTCTCATCGAGGCGGTGAAACTCGGAACCTCCTATGGCCTCCCCACCAGCGCCGAGTGCGATCTGGCCGAGCTGGTTTGTGAGATGATTCCCTCCATTGAAATGTTGCGTTTGGTCAACTCTGGAACCGAGGCCACCATGACCGCGCTACGTTTGGCTCGTGGAGCCACTGGCAGGGACCGGATCATTAAATTCGCGGGTTGTTACCATGGACATGTAGACTCTTTGTTAGTTGAGGCGGGGTCTGGCGCGGCCACCTTTGGAACTCCCACCAGCCCGGGAGTGCCGGAGCGTGTGGCTGAATTGACCGAAGTGGCCCAGTATAACAATCTAGCGTCGATTCAAGGGATCTTCGAGGAGTATCCCCATGATATCGCCGCCGTGATTGTGGAACCGGTTGCTGGAAACATGGGTGTAGTCGCCCCCTCCCCTGGGTTTCTGGAAGGGCTCCGCGATCTGTGTACCAGCCATGGTACGCTTTTGATCTTCGATGAGGTGATGACTGGTTTCCGGGTAGCACGAGGTGGAGCTCAGGATCTTTACAAGGTCCGCCCGGATCTCACCACGCTAGGAAAAGTTTTGGGCGGGGGATTGCCCATCGGAGCGGTGGGAGGCAGCCGTGAACTGATGTCGCACCTGTCACCTGTCGGCCCGGTCTATCAAGCGGGTACTTTGGCGGGGAATCCGTTAGCCACGGCGGCTGGGTTGAAAACTCTCCAGATGCTCCGGATGAGCCGGGTTTATGATTCTCTCGAAACATTCTCGGCGGACTTGGCCCAGGGATTAGCGGAAAGGGCGGCGGGAGCGGGTGTTCCGATCCGTGTCAATCGTGTGGGGAGCATGCTGACGGTCTTTTTCTCCAGCCAAGAGGTGACTGATTTTGACTCCGCCAAGAAATGTGATACAGGCGCCTTTGGAAGGTTTTTTTCCGCCATGCTCAGTGGGGGGGTGTTACTCCCACCCTCCCAGTTCGAGGCTTGGTTCATTTCCGCCGCTCATGCCGATATGCACATCCGTAAAACCCTGGATGTGGCCGAGCGGGCATTCAAAGAGGTTTAGGGGCTTGTTCGTATCCACGGCCTCGCCCCCACAGCCCCCCTCTCCCAAGGGGTGAGGAGGGACGCTCCCCCTTCTCCTCATGGGAGAGGGGGACTGGGATGGGGTGAGGTTAAGGAACAGTGGTTACAGACCTTTCGCGGTTTCGTTGCTATAATAGAGTATAT
>CAZORO010000181.1:0-9630 GCA_964581845.1 uncultured bacterium | reverse complement strand
GTGGGAACCGGAGTGGGAGTCGAAAGGTCGATGATCTGAAGCGTGTAATCTCCTCCGGAGACCTCAATCGAATCCAGAAAGAGGTTGTAAGTCCCGGCAGGCAAGGGCGAAGTCTCAAAATCATCGATATAGGAGGTCACCCCGAAAGCGCCGCTCCCGTCATCGTTGCAGGCAATCTCGCTGGTTGAGGCACAGTCTTGGTCACGTAGATAGAGGACTGTGTCATATTGCGAGCCGAGGGTACTGAAGAGAAGATTGCGGGGTTCATTGAGAGTGAAACGAAACACCACCTCGGGGCCATCGCTCTGGCATCCAAGGGTTTGGGAATTGGTTTCATCCCCCGCGAACTGGCTCGAACCTGTCAGGAGCATTGGGACCGATACCTGCTGCGCGGTCTCGCAGGTGTCATTGGCGGGGGGTGTACCCTGATCCAGGGAAAGGACAAAGTCTCCCCGGTCAGAGAGTGTTTTGCCATCCACAAAGATGAAATAAGACCCTGCGGAAAGCCCACTTTTGACAAACCGCGAGGTCCGGCGTCCAAGTGTGTCATCATTGCTGGCCACTTCCGGCCCGGTGCAGGAACCGGAGCGGACATAGAGCACTGTATCGAAGGCCGAGCCCAGCGTGTCGGCCACCAAACTGCCACCATCGGCTACTTCGACACGGTAGACCACCTCGGGTCCGGCTCCTCCCACTGTAGGAGAGGTATCATTTCCAGTGGCGAAGAGGGTCGAGCCCACATGGGTTGAGGGAACAGTAACCGCCTCCATGGAAATGGAGCAAAGATCATTAGGAGGTGTGACCTGAATCTTGTAGACATGGAGCTGGAAGGTGCCCGCCTGGCCCGCGCCGCTATCGACCTCGATGATGTAGGTGGCACCCGATGGCAGATCCTCCAAGGTGACCTCGGATTGAGTGGTTCCATTCGAGTCATCATTGCATGCCAGAACTGTTCCGGAGCAGCTGGCTTCACGTATGGTGAGGACTGTATCCAGCTCGCTTCCGAGGGTATCGATGCGGACATCCATGACCTGGGATGTTTGAAAGAAGTAGAAGACATCCGGGCCGCTGGTCAGCTTAGTCCCGCAATACTGTTCATGCGAATTGTCCGCACCCAGTGTGGTGCCAAAGGTGATTGAGTTCAGTGCGATCCCCTCGGCATTGGCGCACAGGTCATTGGGCGGAGCAACCGGCGTGGAGAGTGTCAGGATGAATGGGCCGCATTGGCTGCTATCGAATCCATCCAACAGGATGTAGTAGGTTCCCGCCGCCAACCGATAAAGGTCAATGCACGAGGAGACTCCATCGTAATCGTCATTACAGGCGATCTCGGATACTAATTCACCCGAGGAACATCCGCTCCAAAGGGAGAGAACGGTATCGAAAACAGATCCCACCGTGTCAATACGCAAACTTGTCTGGGAATCAAGCGTGATACTATAGACCACATCTCTTCCACCAGGATTTGCGGGGCATCCGGTGCTACGATGGTTGTCCGCAGCCTCGAGCGTGGTGCCCATCACTTGAACAGGGAGGCTGGTGAGAGGGATCTGTGTGGCGGAGTCACAACGATCATTGGGTGGTGATTGAGCCAAGGAGGGAACCGCCACCAAGACAGACCAAACCCATAGGATGCGAAGAGCGGGCTTCGCTTTCATAATCTCAATGTAACTGAAAACAGTTCTCGAAGCACGTTTTCGGTATCGAAAACGAAAACTTGCCCGTAGCATGGAGTCTTGGTATCTTGACCACCTTACAAGGTTCGGCATCCACGCCTAGGAGCTAAAGGAAATGATGGACCCCTATAATCCTCCCCCCCGGTCTGATCGAGGCTGTTTCTCATTCTCTTGTGGATGCTGTTCAGGGGGTTGTCTGACGGCGGTGATCCTGATCTCCCTCAGCATCCTAGTATTTGCCTATGGTTATTGGGTGGGCATGGTTGGCCATCCAGGCGAATATGGGTATGTTCATGTTCTGGCCAGCGGGATGAGTCCCACCATCCAGCAAGGAGATTTGATTTTGGTGGATAGGAATCACTATGCCCAAGAGCGGGTGAAGCGCGGGGATATTGTGCTTTTTGTTCCACCGGGAGAGAGCAGCGAGCTGGATGCGAAACAATTTCTGCGTGTCGCTGGGCTAGCGGGGGAAAGTGTCACCTTCAATGCCAGCGGTGAGCTCATGATCAATGGCACACGTCTCACCCGCGATATCCGTTTCTCCGAACGCGATTACCGTCTCAAGGGGAAACCACCTGAGCCTGTCTCGCTTGGGGAGAACCAATATTATTTGCTTGGCGATGACCGTGCGGAGGCACGCGACAGCCGTAAGTTCGGCCCACTTGAAATGAAGAACCTGCGTGGGTGTGCGTTGTCTGTCCTGTTTCCGCCGCACCGGGTTGGAAGAATCGATGGGGTGAGGTGATCCACCGCCCCATAATCCTATTGTCAAAGGGAGGAAGCTGTGGCTCGAGGAGAGCGTGAGCAATGGGCTAGCCGGTTGGGAGTCATACTTGCTGTGTCGGGATCGGCGGTGGGCTTAGGGAACTTTCTCCGTTTTCCCGGGCTTGCCGCGAAGTATGGCGGCGGGGCCTTCATGATCCCGTATTTCATTTCACTTCTCTTGTTGGGAATACCAATCTGCTGGTGTGAGTGGACGTTGGGACGGTATGGGGGTAACCGGGGTTTCAACAGCGCGCCGGGAATCTTCAGAGTCCTAACACGGTCAGGGAGATCTGCCTATGCCGGTGTCCTCGCCGTCATCGTACCCCTGGTCATTTACATGTATTACGTCTTCATCGAATCGTGGTGCCTGGCTTACTCCTGGTACTACCTCACGGGGGCGATGCCCTACAGCGTAGGAGCTGAAACAGGACCTTTTATCGAGTTCTTCGCAAAGTTTGTGGGAATGAAAGAGAATGGTTTGCTGATGGAGGGAACAGGTCACATCAGCCCTGCGGTGGTGTTTTTGCTCACTGTCTTTGCAATCAATTTCTACTTGATCTTCCAAGGTCTTTCCAAGGGAATTGAGACATTTTGCAAATGGGCCATGCCCGCGCTTATTGTTGCGGCGCTACTAGTCCTTCTTCGAGTTCTTACACTGGGGACCCCCAATCCGGAGCTCCCGGAGAGGAATGTCAGCAATGGATTGGGATTCATGTGGAATATGAAACTACCCGAGGGAGGCAATTTCTGGACTTATATTAATCCATATCACAACCCGGAGATCTGGCTTCAAGCAGCGGGACAGATTTTCTTTTCACTTTCCGTGGGATTTGGAATTGTGATGACTTATTCAAGTTATCTCAAAGCGAAAGATGATGTGGTCCTTTCTGGTCTGACCGCATCGGCCACGAATGAATTCTGCGAGGTCTGTCTGGGGGGACTTATCACGGTTCCTGCGGCATTCATCTTCCTGGGGGGAGACACCATCACGAATGCCGCGGGCTCCTCGCTCAAGACGGGATTCCTCACTCTCCCCGCCGTGTTCGAGAGGATGCCTATCGGCCATTTTTTTGGTTTTCTCTGGTTCTTTCTGTTATTCCTGGCGGCTATCACTTCCTCGATCTCCATGCTTCAACCCGTTATTGCTTTCCTGGAGGAAGGTTTCAACTTGGGACGGCGCGCTTCGGTGACCATTCTTGGATTAATCTCCCTGATCGGCAGCTTCTTTGTGGTTTATTTCAGCAAAGACCTCGAAGCTCTGGACACCATGGACTTCTGGGTAGGCCAGGTCTGCATCTTCCTATTGGGTACAGCCACCGTGATCTTCTTTGGATGGGTCTTGGGGATCGATAGAGGGCTTGAGGAAGCTCATAAAGGGGCGCATATCCGGATTCCCCATATCTTCCGGTTCATCATCCGTTATGTGTCGCCGGTGTACCTGATCGGCATCTTCTGTTTGTTCATCTATATCAACGTGGTTCAGGAATACCAACAAGAAGGGTCGTATGCATACAAGATCATCCATAATTCAGTCACTCAGATGACAATCGGTCTGATTTTGACTGTGGCGGTTTTCTTCACGATTTTGATCCATTTGGCGCGGAAACGATGGGATGTGGCTGACCAATCTTTGGAAGGAGAAAACTGATGGAACCTAGTGGATGGTTCTTTCTTCTGACTTCATGCCTGTCAGTAACCGGACTCGTAGTCTGGTGCTTCTACCGGGTCCTTACGCTCCCCCGCGATGAGCCTGTGGAAGAGGAATTCCATGCACCCTTGGATATTGACACCCACGAAAAGGAATAAAAGACATCACCACCATGCGGCTTGACCATCGGCCAGAGACCCCTGAGAGGAAAAAAGAGGATCTCGATCTGTTCGAATACCCAGCCACTTTATCTTATCGAGTGGCTCCCCCTCAGCACACTCTCTTAACTCGTGTTGCTTTGGCTGGGATTCCGGTTCTGGTGGTGACGGTTGTGCTCATCCTCTTTGCCGATCTTCCGATAGCTCTCTTCCTGAAGGGAACCCAGCGGAGCCTTGGCTCACTCGCCAACTTTCTCTTATTCCTCGCGAGCGGATCTTTCATCTTTCCCAGCCTGGTGCTTACCATTCTTGTGAACAAATATGTCTTCAATAACCGCATCTTTGTAAGGCGTGCGAGTTTCGTTTTCCTCTGTGTTCTCGTTTCGGGAGTTTTGGGTTTTGTTCTTCTACGGCTGGCTGGAAGGTATTCTCCTGGCGCGTTATTTCTGGAAAACCTACAGGGTTTCTCCTTCCTCCAGGCCTCCATTCGAGAGGTTTCCTTTCCGGCGATTCCGGTGATGCTGGTGACCTCCCTTCTTCTTTCGATCCATTTGCTCTACCCGCGCTTTGGGAAAGCCTATGTGATCGTGGTCTTAGCTGTCGCCATCAGTTGTATAGTGGCTTGTAGGCATTTTCTCAGCGATACGGTCTGCGGCCTTTATATGGCCTTCCTTGCGACTCTTCTCACTAAAAAAGGATATGAATGTTGGTGGGGGCGGGTGTGATGCGAATGTTTTCCGTTTCTTGGTCTGGCCGGTTTCAGTCAGTCTGGCTGATGCTTGTGGTTGGGATCATTCAGGGACAACACGCCTCCGGACAATCCTTACCGGAATCCGGACCAGTGGGTGCAGTCTTTCCTGGAATCGACCAACTCATCCAGCAGGACTTCCAACCCGTTACAGGTTTACGGGTTGGGCTCATCACCAACCACACTGGTCTCACCCGCGAGGGTGTGTCAACTATCGATGTTCTTCATCATACTGATCACTGCAAATTGGTGTGTCTCCTCAGTCCTGAGCATGGCATCCGGGGCACGGCTGATGAGAAGGTCAAATCGAGCACCGATACATCCACTGGTCTGCCAATCCATAGCCTTTATGGAGAAACACAAAAACCACAGCCTGGTATGTTGCAAGGCCTGGATGCCTTGGTGTTCGACATCCAGGATATCGGCACCCGGTTCTACACCTACATCGGGACCATGGCTCTGTGTATGAAGGCCGCGAAAGAACAAGGGCTCCGTTTCGTGGTACTGGACCGCCCCAACCCCATCGGTGGAACTAAGGTGGAGGGCGCCATTCCTCCTCCCGGCCAATGCGGCGGCCTTACCAGCATCTATCCCATCCCCACCCGGCACGGGATGACGGTGGGCGAGCTCGCGCGGCTGTTCAACGAACATTTCGGGATCGGCTGCCGTTTGGAGGTGGTAAAAATGAATGGATGGCGGCGGCCGATGTATTACGACCAAACAGGTCTGCCCTGGGTGAATCCCTCGCCCAATATGAAAACACTGCCTGGAGCGATTCTTTACCCAGGATTGGGCATCTGCGAAGCCACCAACCTTTCGGTGGGACGTGGAACCGATCAACCCTTCGAGATGTATGGAGCGCCTTGGCTGGATGCTGAAACCATTTGCAAAGACCTCAACTCACGTGATATTGCCGGTATCCATTTTGATCCCGTTGAGTTCACCCCCAAAACACCCAGCCGACCCTACAAGGATGAAGTCTGTCATGGTGTGAAAGCGGTTATTCTCGACAGGGAGGCTCTCGAGTCCTCTCTTGCGGGGCTCCATCTGGTCCAAGCCATCGCCACTGCTCACCACGCCGAGTTCAAGAGCCGTGGCGGTTTCGAAACCCTCTCAGGCGCTCCTGGGCTTTGGAAAATGCTTATCGAGGAAAAGCGCTCTCCAGAGGAAATCCTGGAATCCTGGAAAGCTGCGCTGGATGAATTCTGTAAGGTCCGGGAGAGGTTTCTACTTTACTGAGGAACGGGCAACGATCCCCACCCGTATCGCCTCCTCCGTCCTCTCCAGGTTCTCCCTCAATGTTCCCTCCGAATGGAACAAGCTGCTAGTTCCCGCCACAAGGATATCCGCCCCGGCGGCCACCATCTTGGGGATGTTCTCGAAACTCACATTCCCATCCACTTGAATCGGTATCCTCAGGCCGCGCTTCGAGATCATCTCTCGGCATTGGGCAATTTTCTCCAAAGTGGAGGTTACCAGTTTCTGACCCGCGTAACCGGGATTCACGGTCATCAACAAGATGAAGTCCGTCTTTTCGAGTACATACTCAAGGATCGATAAAGGCGTGGCGGGATTGAGCGCCACCCCGGCCTGGATCCCGTTTTCACGAATCAGGCTGAGGGTCCGGTCCAGATGAACACAGGTTTCGGCATGGACTGAGATCATCTGGATACCAATGGGAACCAGCTCCCGGATGAAGAAATCGTTATTCTCCACCATCAGATGAGCATCGAATGGGAGCGCGGTCTTGGGACGCAGCCTGCGAAGGGTTTCCAGGCCGAGCGGCATGTTCGGAACAAAGTGGGCATCCATGATGTCCATGTGGAGGTACTCCAGGCCCAGGGCCTCCAAACGCCGGACATCCTCCTCAAGGTGGCATAAGTCAGCGCACATCATCGAGGGGGCAATCTCCACCTGGCGTGGCTGGGGTGAACAAGGTGATGTGGAGATTACGATTGGTGACGCCTCTCTTTCGACGGAACCATCTCTCAGGAAAGCTTTTTTGAGGTAGCGTAGAGAGGCTCGCAGGTCCTCCTCCAGGTGGCAGTCGGTGTAGTCGCGCCCAGTCTTAGGCCCGCCAATCTCCAGATACCCGGTCAAGTCCTTCACCGGCAACCGTGATGAATGGGCCAGGAGGTAATCCCGGATCGCGTGGATATCCACAATCCCTTTCTGGCGTTGCTCGTCGGAGAAGCCAAAAGTCGAATTGAAAAGGGGGTCGGTGTTCTTGAGATGTAACTCGGTGGTGTAAGGGAGCGCTGCATCGAGCAGCTGCATATTGTCCCAGACCACTTGCTTGTCCCGGCCGGCATATCCATGGGAGACATCCACGCAGTATCCAATCCGGCTGGTTCTCTCCGGGTGGGCGGCATGGTATGCGAGCAGTTCCTCCGCCATGTCCCGGATCTCCTCCGGCAGGGTGGGCGGTTCCGCCAGGCAAGACATCGGTTCGATGCCAAGGATCGGCACCCCTTTTGTGTGGGCGAAGGCCATGAGCTCCTTCATATGTTCGATGTAACAGCGGAGTCCTTGCTCCTTGAGTCCCATCTGGTCACGCATCGCCGCGCCTGGATTGGAACCGACCGAGGAGGCTCCTACTAAAGCCCCCACTTCAATCAGACGTTCAAAATTCCGCCGCGCAACTTGGACAAAACCAGTCTCCTGCCGGAAAAAGCCTCCTAGCTCACGGTGCGCGGTGAAGATACTAGAGATACGGACTCCCAAATCCTCGGCTTGACGGCGGAGCTGAATGAAGAATTCATTGGGTAGCTGGTAGATTTCGAAAAACGTTCCGATCTGGACACGTTGAATACCTTCGCCGGCCAGAAGACGGAAAAGCCATTCGTAACTGTAACGATATTCGATGGGATCGGCTTTGACTCCCAAGTGCAGCTGAAACAGACCTTCGGACATATATATACAGCCTCTTTTAGGGATAGCAGCTTTTGCTAGGGCTCCTCCCCCCCAACCCTCCCCCGCAAGGGGGGAGGGTTGGGGGGGCCTTGGATCAAATAAAACAAATCAATTCCCCTGCCTGCGTCTCGGCGGGCCGCCCTCACGCCGGTCGCGTCCCTCGCGTATCGGCCCACGTCCACGCCCACGGCTCCGTCCACCATCACATCCACCATCACGTCCACCGCTACGCGGTCCCCGGGAACGCCGTTCCGAATAGGAGGCTGCATCCGCGATATACCGTTCTAACTCATGCCCATTCATGGAGCGTGGGTAGACCACGACAAACCGGTTGGGTTCCTCACCCACACTTTGGGTGGCGATGGTGGGGTGATCCTGAAGGTTTACATGGATCAGCCTGCGATCCTGGGGAGTCATGGGGCGGAAGCTGTAGGGTCTGCCATTTTGGAGGACACGATCCACGGCGCGTGCGGCCATTTCCGAAACTGATTTCTCACGGTTCTCGTTGTATCCATCCACATCGATATTGATCTTTTTCTTGTTGGTTCGATCTTCGTTGATGATCCTCGAAATCACATACTGGACCGCCCCCAGGGTACGTCCCCTGCGTCCGATCAACTGGCCGACATCATTGCCGCCGACACGAAGGTTGACGGCACGCGCATCCTCCGTGGAATTCACTGTAATCGTAAGGCCAAAAGACTCCGCGATCTTCGAAAGGACTTCCGCGGCCTTTTGGGAGACCTCGGAGGGTGTCTCTTCCTCCAGCTCTTCCTCCTCCACTAAAACGGGAGCAGGAGTGGGAGGAGGAGGTGGTGGCAGTGGGGAGGTGGGCCTGGCCGGTTCCGGTTGACGGCGTTGTGGCTGGGCTTCGCGGTCACGCCGGCGGTCACGTGGTTTTTCTTGACGTCCGCCGGAACGCTCTTTCTCGCGGGATGGCGCTGCACGCATGGGCCTTTCCGGTTCAGAAACCGTATCCACTTCCTTGAGGGCCTTCAACGGAATCACACGAACCTTGGCTTCACGCTTCCCGAAGACCCCAAGGATCCCACTCGATTCAATCTGGAGGATATCCACCTGGACCTCATCCCGTTCCAATCCCAGTTCCTCCAGGGCGGCTTCAATCGCATGATCCACTGACTTACCTGACTTCTCGATGGCTTTCATCGTTTCTTGACTCCTTCTGTTAGCTCCATAATGGCCGGGCGGCCTTTACCTGGGCTTCACTCAAGACTTGGCGGTCCTTTTCTTGCCCGGCTTGCCTGGACGGTACTGCATCCCTGTTTTCCCCTCGGGCTTGCCATTGCCCTTACCCTTGCTTGGCTCCTGCTCCTCTTCCTGTTCTTCACTCATGGCCGCCACCACCGAGGCCTTCTGTTGGATCTTCGCGGGAGTGGCCGCATGACCGAGGACCTCCATCACCTTCTGCTGGATCATTTGCGTTAAGCTGTTGGTCAACCAGTACAACACCAGTCCGCTGGAGAAGTGATACAGGATGAAGAAGAAGAACAAGGTCATGAACATCATCATCTGAGCCTGGTTCGGATCCGGCATCATCTTCTTCTGTTGACGCATCTGGAGTAGCGAGATCACGGTCATGATGATGGGCAGCAGGTTGATCGCATTCCCCAGGAAGGGGAGGCTGGTGGGCAGGAAGAAGGTCATGTCCGGCAAGGACATGTCCGGAATCCAAAGGAAAGGTGCCCCACGCAGATCGATGGA
>CAZORO010000180.1:0-9686 GCA_964581845.1 uncultured bacterium | reverse complement strand
TCCATCCGCAGGACGTTCATCCGCTCCATGGTCATTGGGGAACATGAGCGTGATCACACGCGGGAAGGGTTCTTTTCCGGAGAGCCACTTCTCCCGGAATTCCTTCTCAAACATATCCATGCGGAACTGATCTGGGATGTTGGTGTTGTATGTGGCGAAGATCCTGGAGGTGTTGTCGAACAAGGGTTTAGGCATCGGGTAATTCACCGCGATCTTGATCCCTGTAAACCTGTCATCCTGTTCCTCGATTTGGGGCCAGAACTCGAAGCCCAAACCGAAATTGAAGAAGGTAACCTTGCCCCGGTCGAAATGCTCCCAGATCGATCCAGCCTCGTTGTAGTCCTCGGGATAGATGGCTCCCGATGAACCGATGAAGGCGAAGTTACCGGGTCCCTCTCCCTTGGCGCTCTCGCCGATCTTGGCCTCCATGAACTCATTGGGATAAGTTCCCACCAGCCAGCGGTGACCATCTACTGAATGATCCGAATCGCAATAGAAGTTGTCATTGATGGCGAATCGCTTCGCCAAGGCGATGTGGTTGGGCATGAGAACCACATCATTCACAGTCCTTGAATTATCTTTGTTGGAAACCGGGATCGGTTTCCCCAGACGGCAGGTATCCGGATCCCCACGCCCACCTGGCATCGCACCGAAAACCTCGTCATAAGTCCGGTTTTCCTTGGTGATGTAAATGGTGTGTTTGATGGGACTCCGCCAGGCGCCCGCCACGGGGGGGATGGGATTTGTCTTGGGACGTGAAATTTCTGAGAGGGGACGGAGATCGACACTGTTTGTGACCACTTTTTTGGTCAACTCCTCCAGTCGCGGGGTCACTGACGCAAGGTCGATGATCGAGATATAACCACGCATGAGATCGCCCACCCCTGTCGGGTCGCCGGGCTTGTGCCCAGGACCGGCATTGGGGCCGGAACCAAGTCCCTTGGCATTGGCCACATAGAGGGTCTTGCCATCCGGTGAAACGAGCACCCGGCTGGGGAACCAAGCCACGGGGATATGCCCAAGAACCGTTAGGTCCGAAAGACGGATGACACCCACCGCATTGATACCGGCCTCTGCCACATAGAGAGTCGAGTGATCCGGGGAAAGCCCAACCCCAAAGGGGATCATTCCACGCAGGTGGTCAATCCTCGGGTCGATGGGAAGATCGATGTCTTTGATTCTCTCTCCCGTTTGGGCATCGATCATGGTCAGGCTGTCATTGCTGCCATTGGAGACGAAGACATACTTCTCAGTAACCGCCATGGAGTTGGGACTGCTCCCACCTACCGCTGGAAAATCTTCGAGCTGTTCGCCCACTAGGTGGCCGGTCTTGGTCTTGGCCACTACCTTTTCCTCGCCTTTCTGGGAGATATCGATCGTGAAGACCGACATGCCGCGGATATCATTGGGATCTCCCAGCCCGGGAACCTTGATCCCATCCACGGTGACTCCCTCCTCCGCTTCCTTGGAGGGAACTCCGTAGGGAGGGAAGGGGATCGTGGTCTTCTCCCCCGCCTCGTTCCGGATGTAGGAGAACTCGAACATCCCAACATTGGCCACAAAGGCTCTCTTGCCATCGGTTGAGAGCGCTAGCCCAAACGGATAACGTCCAACTGGAACGGAGCGCAAGACCTTCTGGCTCTTTATATCGATCACCAGCATCCGGAAATTGGACTGGTCCAGGGCATAAAGGGTGGAGCCATCCTTTGAGATCCTCATATCTCCAAGGTATCCATGCTCGAAGCTCTGGCCATCCGCCTCGTGGGCACAGTCAATGCGGGCCAGACGGCGGCGTGAGGCCAGGTCGAATACGAGTACACTCCAATCCCTTCCACCCGCCGCATAAAGGGTTTTGCTATCGGGTGAAAAGGCCAGCCCCATATACACAGCATCCAGGACGCCCTCGTGTTTTCCAGGATTCTCCGGGACCTGATGGATTGTGGGATTGGAGGGATCCGTAACATCGACAATTGAAAGACAGATAGGACGGCCGCTATTGGCGGTGACTAGGTAATGTCCATCGGGACTTAGTGCCATTCCATAGGGATGTGGTTGGATGCGGTACTGCTTCCCCGTGGGGGTGAGGATCCTGCCATTGGGGATGATGGTGGTACCATTTTCATCGAGCTCGGTATACCTGTCTCCCGAGGGGGAGCTCATGAACCATTCTGGGGAAGCCTCACTTTGCGGTGCCGTCCATATGCTGATGAAACCAAGCATGAACAAACACATAATGGTGGCCTTCGTCTGGTTTTTCATGTTCTGAAAAAAACCTCCTTGACAACAGTTCATGTTCCGCCTTTTGGACCCGGAGAATATATTACAGCTGGAGAAGCCGGAAGTCAGTCAGGAGCGGCTGGTCTTGGGGGAAAGGACCGCGCGAAGATCTGGCCGGATATCCAGGACTTCATCCAGTTTGGTGGCGTGAAGGGTTTGTTTCACGATCCTTTGAGGCCTGATCAGAATGAGTTCTCCACCCTGGTCAACAACCTCACGATGCGCGGCAACGAGAAGTCCCAGCACGGCGCTGTCAGCTTCATAAATAAATGCCATGTCGATGATCACTTTCCGCGCGCCATCTCTGACAAGCTGCAGAATCGAGTCGATTACAATGATGGGATTACATTCCACCCTGACTGGATCCAGTTCGAGTACATGCGCGTCCTCGAACCGCCAGTAGGATAGTCCATGAGCATTGATTCCCAGGTTGGGTTTGGCGTCATATTTAAAGCGGATGACATTTCCCCGCGGGTTAAATTCAAGGGAGGACATGAAGCTGCGGATCAGAAAGATGCCGCGTCCGCTTGTTTTATGAATGAAATCACCTTGGCGTGGGTCGGCGAGAGATTCCACCATGAAGCCTTCGCCCTCATCCTCGATCTCGACCTCGACACTATCTGGATTGATTTCATAACGGATATAAACCTTCCGGTTGGGATCTGTCCGGTTCCCATGTTTGTAGGCGTTGATCAGGGCTTCATCTAGAGCCAGCCGAAGGGCAAAACGGGCATTCTCGTCATAGCCAGCATGCTCCACCTCGCCGAGTATCGACGCTTCCAACTCATAGACATGGTCGAGATCATTCTGAATGGTGACCTGCATGAGCGGAGCGGAGGTACCTCCCCACAAGGTACGTGAAATCAACAAACCACAGCGGTCAAGGCAGTCAGTCCGCCGCATAGAACACAACGGCTGATCCGCAACGCGGTGCCTTGACTATAGTATGCCGCTACAATACGCCCTGTGGTAGATGGGCCAATTGGCTTTTGGTGCGTACCTGCAAGTGTCATATACGGACAAACGCCCATGGCGCGGATTCCTTTCTCCAGCGGTGGGTGTGAAGCTGGGCCAACTTCGATTCAAGGACTTGACGTACCAAGGTCTTTCTTCGCCCGGGTTGCCTTGCGGCCTCGATCAGGAAAGGGGTGAGTTCCCGCCCCCCTTGTGACAGGATTCCCTGAAGCAGAGTCTCCCACGCGCTGAATGAGTGATATTTAACACGGGGAATTCGCCCAAGACGTTTGCGGAGAATTCGATCCAGGGACTTAAGTCCTCTCTCAGTGGCCATCGGCCAGCCTGCCCATGGTGTGTGTGGCTTCGGGACGAAGGGACTACAGGTGACTCCGATTGTGCCCGGCTTTCCCGCTGGTCTG
The DNA here is from genome assembly GCA_964581845.1 of uncultured bacterium. Lineage (GTDB taxonomy): Bacteria > Hinthialibacterota > Hinthialibacteria > OLB16 > OLB16 > OLB16. The sequence continues at coordinate 6,033 of CAZORO010000180.1, read as the reverse complement.
AAAACTTCGGTGATACGCTCCACAAGACCCGCCACTGACTCGGCTTCATGCTCAAAGATCCGCTCGTAATAGGCCTCTGGTTCCTCAACCTGTGAGAGCCAATCGGGGAGGTGAATCTCAACTCCAGCTCGATCTGTTTGTGCTCCATAAAACTCAGGCGCCACAATCCCACAGATGAAATACATCTTGAGCCGCGGCATCCCGAGCTCGCTAGCCCGCCGCGCGACATCGAGTAAGGATTCATCGCTGATCCGTTTTCCCAGCCGGTAACGTTCCAATTCGATTCCACGTTCAGGGGCAAGGGTTAGAGTCTTCTGGGACCGTGCGAGTAGATCCAGGATCCCTTCGGAGACTTTATCAATCTCGATGGCGGAGGCGGTGATCTCCCAACCCTTTTCCCGCAACCGGCGGCAGATGTCCTCAAAAGCAGGATGCGAGGCCACCGCCGCCCCTACCAACCCGATCCGTGGACGTTCGCTCCCATCGCCACCCGCCTTGGGAACTTGAACCGGGAGGTCATGCACCATTTCCTCGATGCGTTCCACTGAAACCGCGCGGAGCGGTCTTTGGGATAGACGGATCATGCAGAACCTACATCCACAAGGGCAACCCCGGCTGATCTCAAAGAGAAAGGTACTGTCAAACTCAGTATCCGGAGTCAGCCAAGCCGAGCAAGGTAGATAATCATCCATATCTTTCACGCGGGCATAGGCAATCGGTGCTGGTTGTTCCCCATGAATCGTGGGAACATAGGCCCCCGGGAGATTTGTGGCGGCCTCTAGAATAGCAAGACGCGATTGTGACTCCCCCAACAAGGAAGCAATCCGGTCAAGGGTTATGGGCAGGGAGGCTTCTCCCTCGCCAAGCAGAAAGAGATCGGTGAAGGGAGCCATCACCACCGGGTTAGCGGAGGGCGCAACCCCTCCCATCACCACGAGAGGGTCTCTCCCTCCCCGTTCCGCCGCTAAAAGTGGGATCCCGCTTTCATCAAGTGCCCGGATCACATTCAGGTACCCGAACTCAAAGGGAACTGTGAAGGCGATCAGGTCGAATTCATTGAGAGGCCGTCCACCCTCGATAGTCCGGACTGGTTCTCCATGTTCGACCACCGCGCGTTCACAAGACCAATGAGGATGCTGACCGATGATGCGGTAAATCTGGTGGAAGGCCAGGTTCGAGCTCGCCACCGCATAAGGCTCCGGGAAAACCAGAACCGCGCGGAAATCCTTCCCAAAGGGGGAGATCGAGACAAGTGGAAATTCCGGATGGAACTTGGTTCTCGGCATGACTGCCTTGAGTTTACTTGGGAGATGGGGGGGATGCTAGGCGGACAAGACCAGGCGGATCACTTCATTCAATACAGCCTTTCTTTATCATTTATCGGAAGTCATTTCTCCCGTTTTGCTTGCTGAGACTCCATCCAGAAATACAAAGCGTTCAACCTGTTTGGAAACCTGTATGTTCCCCTTCCTCCCTCTTCATCGGGGATTATCGCACCCAATTTACACATCCGCCTAAGGAAGTTATCAAGGACTTTTTGTTCCTCCGGATTGAGATCCTGGTTGATTTCTGACCGTTTGAAACGGAGCCATAGTTTTCGACCAGCTGTCTTGCGCAAGATTGACCGATAACGTTCGCTTCTAAGGGCCTTAAGAACTTGGGGTTCCAGGAGTTTAAGGCCGATCACTTCGGCAGCGGCAATGATACCAAGCATAACCTCATCATCGGAGAATATTTCCATTGTTGCGGCACGCCATACAGCGTCTCCAATCTCGTGCGCAAGGACTGGTAATCCGCCGGTGTACATAACCATTTTTTTTAACTGTTCTTCCGAACAGGAGGCGCCACCCCTTTCTAGGGCGTATCGAAAGAATTCGGTTACTTCATTGTCTGACCAAGGTGTGATGGTAATCAGCTCGAATACTCTCGCAAGTGAAGGTTGAGTTTGAATGAGTTCTGTTCGCCTTTCCTCAAGACCAACAACTAGAAGGCAGAGCGGCAAACCAGCTTCGGAGGTGGCGATTTCATCGACGACGCTTTTGAGCCAATTCGCAAACTCCGCCGATGAAGCCAAACCATTGATGTCATCAAGGATTAACAGAAGTGCTTTGCGTTCATTGGCAAGGTTTCTGAGCAGTTTACGTAAGGTGGGAACAAAATCTCCGGTTAAGGCCGCTAAGTCATGACTTGTCAGCTCGAGCTGCAAAGAAATACCGAAAAGTCCAACCTCTTTTACAAAGGAACCAAAGAAGTCACGAACCTTTTTATGCCAAGGTTTTTCAATACTCTCCTTAAGGAGCCGGTCAAAGGTTCGGCGAACCATCTCTTGAAGATCCCGGACACCTCCAAGGAGAACATGGCAGCCAGCAACTTCGTCCTCCCGTTCTGTGAGATGCCGTACGAATGAAGTGAGAGAGCTCTTCCCAATTCCCCGTTCGCCGGTTACGAAGCCGATCTTGAAACGTCCGCCTTTTGCGGCTCTGACCATTCCCCGCAACCGTTCCACTTCATCTTTACGCCCGGTGAAGAATTCGATTGGAACTGGCTGGCCGGGACTGAATGGGCTGGATTCTGGATTCATGGACAGGTCTCCACTTAAAGGTATTGGGTCAACATCCGTTTGATAACCCGAACGGTTCCTCCTCTGTAGCAAATATATCTTAGCACAGGATAGTGGACTCTAGATTGGTTATGAAATAAGGGAATCGATGAATTCTCTTCAATCCTCCCCCCTCTTCTCCGTGTACATCCTCCTGATCTCCCGCTTGAGGATCTTTCCCGTATTCCCCTTGGGGAGCTCGGCCACGAATTCAATGATGCGTGGGTATTTGTATGCGGCGACATGCGCCTTGCAGTAAGCGATGATTTCTTGGGCGGAGGTTTTTGCGCCGTTACGCAGGGCCACAACCGCTTTAACTTCCTCGCCATAGTGAGAGTCCGGGACTCCGATTATGCTGGCTTCGAGTATATCGGGATGGCTATAGAGGACCTCCTCTACCTCACGTGGATAGACATTGTATCCGCCTCGAATAATCAGATCCTTCTTGCGGTCCACAATATAGAAATCACCATCCTCATCCATGTGCCCAATGTCCCCCGAGTGGAGCCAGCCTGAGCGCATGACTTGCGAGGTTGCTTCAGGATTCTTCAAATAGCCTTTCATCACATTGCGGCCGCGGATCACCACCTCACCCTCCACTCCTGGGGAAACCTCATTGTCATGGTTGTCGAAAACCTTCATCTCCACACCCGGAATGGGCCGTCCGATACTACCCGCTTTGGGAGTTAACCATTGGCGCTGTACGCTGGCCACTGGCGAGGTTTCGGTAAGGCCATATCCCTCCTGAATCGGCACTCCATATTCCTTTTTGAAGGACTCACGGGTATCCGATGGCAAGGCCGCTCCTCCACTGATCCCATAATGAAGCGTTTTGAGAAGCCTGGGGTCGAGTTCTTTGACATGAAGCAAAGCGTTGAAAATCGTGGGAACAGCATTGAGAACCGTCACATGGTCGTGAGAAATGATTTCCGCCATCCTTACTGGATCGAAACGCTTCATGTAGGTGATCGCGCCACCATTGAAGAGCAGGGCATTCTGATTGCAGGTTTGACCGAAAGAATGGAATAGGGGAAGGGCCACCATGGAGACATGTCCAGGCCCCAGAAGCAAGGTGCCGCCTTCACTTTTGGCGAATACCCTTTCCGAGCAGATCCGTGCATTCTCCCACAGGTTGAAGTGAGTCAGCTCCGCCCCCTTGGGATGTCCCGTGGTTCCGGAGGTATACATCACCACGGCTGTGTCATCAGGCCGAGTGGTTATGAATGAATCCAGGGAACCATTTCCATCAATCACATCGCCCAATACCTTGATTGGTCCGTCACATTTCACTCTTTCATTGGGGTCAAAAGACGCCTGAAGGATCCAGCCGCGGGTTTCCAAGCGGCTCATGGCCTCCAGTAAAACCGGCACGGATTCCGCATCAGCGATCGCCCCAACCGCCTCTGAATGCTCGATCTGGTAAGTGACCTCATCCGCCACCAAGAGATGATTAAGTGAGACAACAACCGCACCGGTTGCCAGGATGCCGAAATAGGAAATGGTGAACTCTGGACGGTTCCCGCACATCAGGGCAATCCGGTCTCCCCTTTTGATTCCGATGGAACAGAGATGAGCAGCAACCGACAGAACCTGGTCCCGCAGGTCGCGATAAGTCCAGACCCTGTCATCTTGAATGAGAGCAACTTCCCGCGGAAACCGCCTGGCGCTCTCGGTAATGATCGATGCTAGTGACAGGGACACTCCGTCATCTCCTTCCTCAAGGCACCCCGGCCTTCTCAGGGAGCCATTCCAGTCGAGCCGCGTACCACCAACCGCCCCGCCACATCCCTTAGCCCATCCATGGCTGGCTGAACACCTCTCTCGATGCAGTCGATCAGATAAACCATCGCTTCATATCCAATTTCCTCCATGGGGGGACGGTAAGAGGTCAATCCGGGATGTACATCCGCCGCTAAAGGGAAATCTCCATATCCCATCAACGATAAATCTTGGGGAACCTCCATTCCTGCCTCCCGCAAAAGGCACTGAACACGGATAGCCTCACGGTCGTAGAGGGTGAATAGCGCTGTTATCTTTGAGTCAAGGATGTGTTTCACAACCTCCTTCTCCGGGTCCTCTCTCGGAATCTCGATAAGATTCTCCCCGCCAAAAGAGATGCCACGTTCCGCGAGGTAATTCTGAACCAAGGCCACCGCTGAACGTGACCGAGGCAGATGAATATGACGTGCCCCAAAGGCGATGCGTGTATGTCCCAACTCCAGGAAATGCCCCACACACGCATCAACCGCGTGTTGGTGATCCACACGGAAGCCGGGGGCGCCTCCGGGATCGAAAGTGAATTGAACCGAGACAACGGGTAAAGGGAGCGAAAGCCATTCGCTGGTTTGCAGGACGGCGCCATCATCCCGCGGGTCCATCAACAGGATGACTCCCTCCAGGCACATCTCGTGGACATCGCTGAGCACACGCTGTTGGTCCTCCTCGCGTCCTGGAACGATGTCCTCCAGGAAAACGAAATGATAACTGCGGCTCCTGGCGCCACGCATGAATCCAGCCAGAACACGGGCTCCAAACTGGGTGTCAAAAAGCTCTCTTGACAGGGCCGAAACCACTCCCACGATCCGGCTCCGCCCAGTGACCACCGCACTGGCCATGCGGTTGGGTGTATACCGTAACCGCCGAACCACCTCACGCACCATCCGTTGGGTCGAGTCGGTGATTCCCGCCTCGGAGGCCTTTCCGTTGATGACCAGGGAGACAGTGGCAGTGGAAACACCGGCTTGACGCGCCACCTCGCGTAGAGTTAGGCGATTGCGCCGTAAGGTGTATCCTTGCTTCTTTTCCGAGGGTTTCATTTGTGTGTGATATTCCCGTTTCTCCCTGTTTCATGCTAACACAGCCCACACGGGAGCGGAAACATCATTTCGAGAGAATTGGTACTCCCACTACGGTCCCCATTCCCAACCTTGCCTCATCAAGAGAAGATCACGGATCATGTTACGGATCTCGTTATCCCGATCTGATCAACGCATCTCCCCGGACATGCTTATTGGATTGGCGCTGATTGCTTTCCTGGTCACGGTAGTGTCGTTCTTTCCCATCGAGGACAGTGATGACGACTGGTGGCACCTCAAAGCCGGGAAGCTCCTTTGGGAGGGGACGATCGGTTGGTATTCCAATGACCCCTTTACCCTGACCGCCCAAGACAAGATGTGGATCAACCATGAATGGCTGGCGGAGTGGCTGTTCTTTGCTGTTACGAGATGGGGAGGGTTGAATGCGGCCAATCTCCTCAAATCGTTCATTCTACTCGTTACTTTCGCAGTGGTGTTCCTCTCGTGTTTGGGGCGGGGGTCTGGCGGGAAAACAAGTATTCGGGCAGCTACATTAGCCGTCTGCCTCGCGGTTCCCACATCACAATTCACCATGTATCTCCGTCCCCCCATCTGGAGTTTTCTCCTCCTGGCCATCTA
>CAZORO010000179.1:2807-9714 GCA_964581845.1 uncultured bacterium | reverse complement strand
AGTTGATGTGTGGGTACTTTTTTTTTAGCCGGGCGATCAATTGGACAAAGTAGCTGAAGGGCAGGCTGGGATGTAAACCGCCCTGTAACAGGACTTGGGAACCTCCGAGGACGTCAAGCTCATCGATCTTGGCGTCGATGACCTCATCCGGTAGCACATAACCCTCGTTGCTTTTCGGAGTCCGGTAGAATGCGCAGAACTTGCACGGTGTGATACAGATGTTGGTGTAGTTGATGTTGCGGTCAACGATGTAGGTGGCGGCCTCGGGGTTGCTGATTTCGAGACGCATCCTGTGAGCACGTTCCCCCAGCTCAAAAAGATCCGCGTGCTCGTAGAGTTCGACAGCTTCCTCAAAAGACAACCGAGACATTCTGATGACGCCCCCCGGCACCTTCGTGCCGGAAGAATCGCCGGCTAACGTAGGCCCTTCTGTTTCAACCACTCGGCTAACTCGCCGGGTTTGTTGGTTATGATACCATTGGCTCCGAGTTCAACCAGACGGGACCATTGTTCAGGCTCATCCAGTGTGTAAACCCACCATTCCAAGCCGGCTTCCCGGAAAAGAGTCACCGCTTCAGGATTAACCTTTTCGTGATTCCAGACCGCGATTGGGATTCTCGCACGCTTGAGATCCGCAATCCGTTCGGGGGTTACCTCCTCACCGCATAACGCGGCCAGACGCGCCGATGGAAGCCAAGTTTTCATCGCCGCCAGGAAATCCCAGTCAAAGGACTGCACTACCAGCGACTGGGTGTAGCCAAGCCGCTCCAGCAGTTTGGTGTGGGCCAGAGCCGAGCCTGACTTGCGTTCCAGCAAGGTCACCGAGCCATCCTGAATCACACGAAGCGAATCCTCCAGGGTAGGCAATGGCTCTCCCGTGAACTTGGGATCTTTCCAGGATCCTGCATCAAGCCCTTTGATTTGCTCCCAAGGCATTTGGGATACCAGCACATCAGTTCTTCCGAAGATCCTTGGTGCATTGGTGGTGCGGTCCAGCTTGTTATCATGGAGGGTGATCAGGACTCCATCCTTGGTGGCATGAGAATCCAGCTCGATCAGATCCGCCCCCTTGTTGATTCCCGAGCGGAATGCCGACAGGGTGTTCTCGGGGTTATGGAACGAATCTCCCCGGTGGGCAATCACCTTGATACCACCCGCCCCGGTGGGTTCCGCCAGGCAAATCATGATGAAAGCACACAAAAAAAGGCATGTTGACAGCAGGTCATGCATCGACCCCCATCCCGGTTGTCTTTTGGTCATTCTTTCCCTCAGGTTGATATCTTAAGGCCTTTTCAATAGCGGCCTCCAAACCCTTCAAGGTATAAGGTTTTTTAATAAAACCGGCTAGACGGTTGCAGGAAGTGATACCGTCAGGAATTGTCGATTCCTCATAGCCACTCGAGATCAGTATGCGTACATCCGGATCGATGGAATGGAGACGCGAGAAAACTTCAGGCCCCCCCATGCCTGGCATCTGCATGTCCAGAAGAACCAGGTTCACGCTCTCTGGATCAGCCTTGTAAATGTCAATCGCTGTTTGACCATCATTAGCCTCGATAACACTGAATCCCAACCTTTTTAGCATCCGGCTGGCCACATTACGGACTGCATTTTCATCGTCCACCACCAAGACTGTTCCACTTTTAGGTATTGTGGAGTTTTTTCCCACATGGTTTTTGGGAATCTGGACACTTCCACGGGGGAGATGGATATGGAAGGTGGAGCCAGATCCGAGTTCGCTTTCCACGTTTAAGGCACCCTCATGGTTACGGATGATTCCCATAGCTGCCGCTAATCCCAATCCCCGTCCCATGAACTTTGTAGTGAAGAAGGGGTCAAATAAACGCTTTCGTGTCTCCTCGGACATTCCAGTACCGGTATCCGAAACCATGATGTGAACAAAATCACCGGCAGGAATCGGCTCGGGCCGGGCTCCATACCAAGCTTGGGAACGTTGAACGTTACGGCTTTGAACCAGCAGAGTTCCCCCATTCTCCATCGCCTCACATGCATTCATCAAGATATTCAGGAGCACCTGCGTGATCTGATTGCGGTCGGCGTGAATCGGCCAAAGATCGGGATCCAGGTCGCATACCAGATGGATCGCGGGACTTAACGAACCATGCAACATGCGCAAGGTGTCATTGATGATTTCGTTGATATTGGTGGGTTCGGGACGATGCTTGCCGCCACGGGCATAGGCCAGGAGCTGATTGGTCAAGTCGGCCATTCTGCCAGCGGAGGTAAGGATGTTATTTACCAGACTCTCACTTCCGGGTTGATTGGCTAGATCTTCCTGCAGGAGAGCCGCGCTCCCCATAATCCCCACCAGGATGTTGTTGAAGTCGTGAGCGATTCCTCCCGCCAGGGTAATAATACTCTCCTCCTTCTGCCTTTCCAAAAGCCTCTCCTGGATGCGTTTCCTTTCAGTCGTATCCCGAAGCATCGCCTGGATGCCAATAATTTCATTTCCCCGGTAGATCGAGTCAAAACTCCCCTCTACCTCTAGAATCTCTCCATCCCGCCGGATGAGCCGTATCTCATATGTACGAGGAACTGGTTTCCCCTTGAGACGCTCAAGGTGGTTCTTTTTGGCCTTCTCCAGGTCATCCGCATGGACTACTTGGTCGATGCTGATTGTGAGCAGTTCCTCTTGGGTGTATCCAAGCATCTCGGACAACCGGTGATTAACAAGAAGTGGAACGAGGTCGCGTCCCAGCAGAGCGATTCCATCGTAAGAATGGTCGAAGAGAAGACGATAGCGGTCTTCGCGTTCCTTTAGAGCGGCCTCTGTCCGCCGCTTTTCCGTGACATCGCGGAAAAGACCCTGGACTCCAATAATTTCCTCACCGCGGATCACTGGGTCGAAACTTGCTTCCACATGACGGATCTCCCCATCTTTCCTGACCACTCGGAACTCATAGGATCTATCCACTGAAATCCCAGCCAGACGTTTTCTATTGTTACTGATGAGTTTCTCACGGTCATCGGGATGCACCGGTAATAGTGGATCGATGGTGAAATATTCCTCACGGCTATAGCCGATAAGCTCCTCAAAGTGACGGTTGAAAAGGATCGCCCTGAAATCCATTCCATAAACGGCGATAGCGTCGTGAGAACCCTCAAAAAGCAATCGGTAACGCTCCTCGCTATTCCGTAGTGCCTCCTCAGCCATCTTCCTTTCGGTCATATCGAAGCCATAACCAATGACCTTTGTGATCTCTTCATTTGCCTCAATTACAGGGCTGTAGAAACGCAGAAAGCATTTCTTCTGCCCGTCCGCAGTCTCGATCTCCTCCTCGAAAAGGACCATGCATCGCTTGGAGATACAGTCTTCACGATAGTCCCTTCTCTTCTTGGCGATCGAGGGATCGAGCGATAACCGTTCACAATATTCCTCATCAGTTCGTCCGATGAACCAACGTCTGAGGGATTCGTCCTCAATCGCCGCGGGATTGATGTACAAGGCACGGCCATCGAGATCGAAGACGGCCAGGTCGGCCGGAATGGAGTCCAGCACAAGGTGATAGAAGCGTTGCAGGCGGAAAACTTCCTCCTGAGCGATCCGCCGTTCCGTGACATCATGGATCGCAAGGAGCGTCAACAGACGATCCTCCATTTCAATGATGGAGACATGAGCCTCCACGTCTCTTATGGTTCCTGAGCTCAACCGGCTGTGAGCGGAAAAGGTCAACGGTAGGGTGGAGGGATTCTTGCCTGTTAATACCTCATTCATTTCATCCGGACACTCAGTCAAGAGATCGGATATTTTGAGTTCACGTAGTTCCTTCTCAGCATAACCGAAATACAGCAAAGCGATTGGATTGCCATCCACAACCTCACCTGTAATAGGATCAGCCAACAAGGTGGCCAATGGCGAGTGCTCAAACAGGGTCCAATAAAGCTCATGGCTCTTGCGTGTTTCTTCACCCGCTTTTTCCAGCCCTTCCAACATCCCATTGACAGCTTGGGCTAATTGCCCAATCTCGTCATTGCCCGGCAGGAAGACTCGCTTTGATGTATCTTTCTCCTCTCCGATCCTTAAGGCTTGAGCACTCAGATTGGACACTCGCGACACCAACGTGCGATCCAGTAGAAGGAGTAAAAACAAGCCACATAAGAGACCCGCGGGAATAGCGCTTCCCACCACCAACCATGAGGCATTTCTGGCGTTAGTAAAAACCTCTCGAGTGGTTGTGACACAAAGAAGAAGGAGGGGATTTCCAAAGAGGTCATTGATGAGGGAATACCCCTCCAAGACCTCAGTGTTCAAGGCTCGGATGTAGGTATCGCTGGCATCTTGGTTCAGATGATAAAGGATATTTGTGGTTTCCTCGGGTAGTTGAACACTCCCATCAATCAGCGAGAGTCGAACTTGGGTCTGAACCAGCTCCATTAAGTTCTTGAGGAACTCTCCATCGATGAAACGCCCCATGACGAGCGTGCCCGTGGAAGGTCCCTTGTTCTGTGAGGTGAGTATGGGGCGGGAGACCAGATATGTTGGGGTACCCGCTATAATACAATAGCCGGAAGAACCCTCCTTATTCTCCAGCAGGGGAAGCAGAGGTTTACCGGCTTTATTCCCGGTGGAGATGATTTCGGGTATGGATTCGACACTTTCCTCAGACCGGTTATATCGTCCGGCGAAAAGAACCTCACCAGTGGTCCCTAAAATGACAATGGTATCGACTCCAACCCCACTAAAACTAATAGGTTTTAGGTTGCTGTTCTCATAATCCTGATTGTGGTCGCTGGCATATTGGTAGGTGTCATCCCAATAGGCCCAATCACAGGTGGTCTGAGAGAGCCTGTCAACCTCATGAGCAAGGACATGGAGAACTCTCTCCACACTCAGGAGAGCCAATCTTTCCTCAATCCGCTGGAATGCTTTGAGCATTCCGTGCCTTACGACCACTCCAAGAAGAAGGCATGCACAGGCGGTGGAGATGAGAATGATGAGGAATGTCTTGGTGCGTATGGACATGGGACTTGGCGATTGTGTCCCTTTTTAACTATGCGGGACAGCCCATGGTTCCCCCCTATCAGACTTATTCAATGATTCCGATGTTAACATGAAAATCCTCTTTTGTCTCTGGTTTATTGGATTTGAATAGAAACCACAGCAAAAAAAACGATATGAGAAGAAAAATACCCCAAACTCCACCTGCAATAAGTCGAGCTCCGGTTTCACCTGAACGCCAAAGGTCGAAAAAGAGCCAGTCTGGATCAGGATCAAACTTCCATGACCAGAGGTGGAGAATGGGTCCATAAAAGGGGAGAGAAAGGGCTCGCGCGGTGTCCTCACCGGGAGGAAGTCCCCGCATCGTCTGGTCCAAAGGCCACATAAAATCAACGAGAACCCCCATAAACTGGACAGCAGTTCCCATCACGAATGTGACAACCAGGACTCCCAAGCTGAACCGTTTGAAAGAATTGCCCTTGTCACCCTGAAGCAAGAGAGGCAGAGGCAGTAACAGGAAGGGAGTCAGCTGGACGAGATGCCGGGGGCCCCAACACCATCCCCCCAGATTCTGCCAACGCCCGACCACGAGGAGATAACCCAAGGCCACCAAGGCCGTACCCCATGCCAAGGTCCGGCCTCTTCTTAACCATGCGGGCCAGACGAGTAAGGCGGCGAGTAGGGGAGGGGAGTACCAGAAGATTCCTTTCCCGGGCGATAGAAGATAGATCCACAATGCAGTGAATACTGGGATATTAAACTTGATCCCCTCCGGTTGATCGGAATACCCACTCGCGAAAAGCGATCCATAGTGTATTTGGTTCAGAAGAAACTGGAATGACACCACAACCGCAAAGGCCAGCGTACCTGCGCAACACGCCGCCAGGAGGAAAGGAATGGACCTTTTGTACCGTGATGTCAGGAAGGAGCCGATGGCGATGACTGCCAGTCCTGGACAAGCCACCACGGAGTCCAAACGGGTCAGCACCGCCAATCCAGTGAAGAAACCCACGCAAGCGAAGCGGAAGATGGATCGCGAGAGGGTATGAGAAAACTGTTCGTAGAGTGGTTCTGGTTCCCTTCTCATCCATGCGGAAACCGATCCAGCGGCACATAGAAGCCAGAATGTGGAAAGCGCCTCGGTGTAGAAGGGTTTCGAGTAGGGCCAGGCGATGGTGGCAAGGAGATACGCGGAAGGAAGAATGATCCATTGGATACCTCCAGGGAATAGCCTCCGGCTCCAGAAAAAAAGAACAAGGGTGGATAACCAGGTCACCAGCGGATTGAAAAGAGACACGAATATTCTTCGGATCCGCTCCTTGTGATCTGGAGGGTAGAGACCCTGGAAACTTTCCTCACCGCCTGGTAAGGGACGGTAAAATCCCACGGTCCTTCCCAAACGGTCCGCTTGGAAGGAAAGCCACTCCGGTGGAACCAAAGGTGCCAGTCCATCCCCCAACCAATACAGAGGCACCGCGAGTAAAGGCTGGAGGGGGCCATACTGGGGGTATTCCTTGCCATCGACTCCTTTGCGTGTCCCGAATCCCGCTGGATAAGGAGGGATGGCATATCCTTGCCCCCCTGCGAGCGATTGGACCGTGCGGTAGTTCACCTCGCAATCGGGTGAATAGAGATGCCCGCCCCAAGTGCATAACAGGAGCAACAGGCTCCAGAGAGCGAAAAGAGTTGTGATTCCACGAGTTGGTGAATTCATCCACGCAAGACCAGTTATCCAGAAGAATAGCACATGGGATCACCAACTCGTGAATCCCCTTCCGTGGCTACCATCGTTTGTCAGGATCACCTGTTCTTATTCGCCAGATGTGAAGGCCCTTTGGGTTGTTCCGGCTGGGCCGATGATAAACTCTTCCCAACGATCTATGTTTGCCTCGAAGCGAACCTCATGCACCGATGTGGTGAGAGGTATGGATTGGTAAAGAGGCTCTC
>CAZORO010000179.1:0-2797 GCA_964581845.1 uncultured bacterium | reverse complement strand
TCCGTGGCCGGTGGAAACTTGACTGAGAACGCCTCCAGGGATGAGGCTCCGTCCCACTCGGGAAACCGGTCCTTGAGGAGAGTCACATTCCCATGCCATGTGCCGGATTTCCGGCCATTACCAGAAGGAAAGCCAACCTGCCCGTGGTTAAAAAAGGCGAGGATATAAGTGTTGCCTTTCCTATGGAGTGTGTATTCAAGCCAATCGGAGGATGGATTGAATTCAACACCATGGGTCAATCCAGCCAGATGACTCAGTAGACGTGTGTTCCATTCACCGCTGACATCGTTGAGATAGTCGGTGGCGGAGAAGTACACGTTCCCCTTTCCAAAGGAGTGACAGAACAATACCGGTGTTGACTCCTCGATCTGTCCGATAGCCTGCGCGTTGATGTTATTCACACGGTAGAAACGTCCGGTTTGTCCCGGAATTTTTTGGCCTCCCAGAGTGGCTTGCAGAATAAAGGGGCCCTCCTTCAATTTTGGCAGAGGATCAATATGTACTCCGAGAAATGAATCATGATCCGCTTGGATGACTTGCCGTGGTTCGGCGCCAGGTACTCTGAGTTGGCCCAGCGAAAGCACCAACGTACCACCAAGTTGGACATAATCCATGAGGTTCTGGTACTGAGCCGCATCCATGCCATTCTGGCCCATGAACACGACAAGGTTATAACTTCCAAGCCGTTCAACAGGCGTGTCCCAAGGGATCAGATCCACGGGGCCATATGGTGTCCCGGTGCAAAAGCGGTTTGGATCGGTCTGATAATGATTGCCATAATGGGGGAAGAAGACTTGGAGGAGGTCATAATCCCTCAGACAAGGATCGTTGATCGGGTGATTCTTGTAGTAGCCCCATCCAGCAGGGCAGTCTCGTACAAAGATCTTGTCCCATGTATCACCAAATCCACGCATCACCGCAAGCCGCACGATTTGTTGCCCGCGTGTGGGGTGGGTTGCCGCGAACCGCGCGAAGTCCAGATAAGCCGCACCCCAGCGGTTGGGCATGATCTGGCCGTTTCTGTGGACAAAGAAAAGATATTCCTGGTAGAGATAGTCCACTCCGGAGAAATAAGAGAGATAAAAAACTTGCTCCATTTCCTCCACGGAACGAGTGAACCACATGTCGCTCACCCAGGGATCATCCGCCATCATCATCGGACGTCCATAAGCATGGCAAGCGCCTCGATTATTAGCGAGGTTGATTTCCGTGTTCTGACGCCCCCAGTTCTTGGTTTGAGCCATGTCGTAGGATTTGAGCAGATAGGCCATGGGATAGGCTGAACCGGAACTTTGTTGGAAGAGTGGAACTCGCTCAGGGAAATGAAGCTGTTTTCGAAGCAACTCATTCCACTCTTGATGGATGCCGATAAAGGCCTTTTGAATCAGGTCGAAATGGTGTTCCACGGGGGGATATGTTAAGTACTGGGAGTCCTCGAGCTCTCCTCCCACTAAAAGCAGCAAATGGCACTCAGGGAAAGTATCCTGAAGGTAACGAGTGGTACGCCACTGCTCGAGTTGAGACACATCACCAGGTATTTTTCCATACCCCCAGTTGTGATAGTTGGGATTGACCTTGGCTTCCAGCCAGCGCCCTTTATCAGGGACATCGATGTAAAAGGTATCGAGCCCCTTTGAAATAACTTCTCTATCGGCACTAAGGGTTGCTTCAGGAGTTGCGGGCAGAATACAGCCTCGCAGGATCATGCCTCTTACCCCTTGTTCCGCGATCATCCGGCAGTAGTCATGGGGAACTCCTGAATGACCCAGAAACTGAATTTTCGAGGGGCCTTCATCCTGGATCAATCCCGCGTAATCCAGGATCACGAAGTCCTCCGTGGGGTAGGCCGGTTTCCGGAGGGGAGGTCTGTTCCATTCGACCGGTACACGGAAATGCTCATCAAAAAGGGTGAAGAGTTTTTCCGACCGGTGGATCTCCTGAGGAATCTCGAAAATGGGGTAAGCTGGGAGAATTGTTTTCCCGGCGGGAGAACGGAAACAGCGGAGCGACGAAGGATTGGCAAACTCAATCCTTCCTAGAGACCCCTTCCTTGAGGGTTCGCAAACACACCAGATCATGCCGCCTGAATCCTCGGATGGGGTGTATTTGAACGAAATCTCAATAACTTCCCATGATTTGAATGTAACATTCTCTCCCCTTGCCCAGACGATGCGACCATCAATGACAATGAAGTCCGGGGAAAAAAGAAAGGCGAAAGAAAACTCATACTCATAGCCAGCATCCAACGGTTTGACCCAGTGGAATCCAATCCCAAAAAGATTCCCTCCGTCTTGCACTGACATGACCAAGGATCGTTGACCATCATCTTGATGAATCGGTGTCAGCGGTTTCTCGCAGAACCAATAGAGGTCTCCAGTGTAGTAAAGGCTGTAGGCCGGACGTGATCTGAAATCGCCCCAGGGTTCTTTCTCAGGCTGAGCTTCAGTGCTTGCAGCCATGGCGTGCCATGGCATCCACAGAAAGATCAGGAAGACAGTGAAAAGGTTCTGTTCAGCAGAGATGTTCTTTCTTCCAATAAAGTGGTTTGACATCTTGGAGTCCTCTTTTGTTTGGCATGTCCAAAGATTGTTCAATAATGTATTTTATACAATAAAAAAGACCAGACTAGCCGGGTAATCTCTTTTTCTACTTGTGCCATTTCACCACTCTTCTTTCCTCCGTTCATTTGCCTTAATGCTTTCCTTGGCGAATGGATTGGCCACACCGGTGTTGTGGTCCCGCGAGCTCTGGACGTGTTCTCTTAGGACTGGGATCATACCCGCATCATTTCCCGTTC
>CAZORO010000178.1:0-9766 GCA_964581845.1 uncultured bacterium | reverse complement strand
TAACGCCAACAGCGCGATTAACCTCGTGAACACCGCTGAAGGCGCCCTCAATGAAACCACCAGCCGTCTCCAGAGAATCCGTACCCTGGCGGTTCAGGCTGCCAACACCGGTACCAACGACAGCGTCGCTCTCCAAGCGATCCAAGATGAAATCCAAACCTCCATCGCGGAAATCACCCGTATAGGTAATGATACTCAATTCGGTTCGCGCCGCCTGATCAATGGCGACAACGCAAACACCGCCGCTATGAAAGCGGTCAACACTGGACTTTCTCTCTCCAACACCCCAACCGCGAGCACCCTTTCCACTGGCACACGCTACCTGACCATTACCCAAACTGTCGCTGGTTCGGAAACTCTCGCCAATGGGGCGGATGGAGTGAATAACTCCGGCGCCTCAGCTTTCGCTGGTTCGACCTTCGATAGTGGCACCTACGATGTCGTGGTCTCCAATGTGGTTGCCGCCGCTGCCCGTGTGGTCAGCACCAGTGGAACCATCAGCGCGACCGATGCCACCAATCTTCTTGATGGTCTGAGCATCGATGGTTATGCCATCGACCAAGCGGACGACCTTCGTTTCACAATTGTCCAGTCCGATGGAACCACTGTGAATGCGAACGTCGTGGTTGGCGCGGCCAACACCATTGGTGATGTAGTGACGGCTCTCAATGGCGCCATCGGCTCCGATACGGTCTCCTATGACGCGGCGAATGGCAAGTTTGTTGTCACCGCCGGAGCTGCCGGGACAAACTCCAATCTGTCGATCACTTTGGCGGTCGATAACGAGGCGGGTGGCGCTCCCTATGAGAAGACCCTGACCAATACTGTCGATGTAGCTGGCAATGACAACACCGCCACGATCACCGTCGGTGGTGGCCCCTCGCAAGCTGTGACCGCGAGTGGAACCTACACTTTCTATGGCCCGGAACCATCCGATCCCTCTCAGTCGGCGGCTCAGATCACCATGACCTTGGGCGCGACCCTCACCGCTGGCACCGACACCCTGACTATTGTGGCCCAGGAGTACGAGGGTAGTCTCGAGGGTGGCACCACGATGACTTTCCAGAATGGTGACAACAAGGTCACATTCAATAGTGGTACTGCGGCTGGTTTTGCCGCAGGTGAGTCTATCACTCTTGATATGGCATCGGTGATTGATCTGGATGGCGGATCCAGCCGGACCTTCCTGATCAGCGCGGTGAACAATTCACTTTCCTTCCAGGTCGGCGCCAATCAGAACCAAAGAGTCAGTGTGCAGTTCGGTGACATGCGCGCTGATAACCTCGGTTTTGTCGGTGAGACTCAGCCCAATGGCAATGCCCGTACAGTTGCTGGCATTAACGTCACCACACTGACAGGCGCCAATGAGGCCCTCGCGATCATCGACGAGGCAATCAACCAAGTCGACTCGCAACGGTCTGCTTTGGGTGCCTTCACCAACCGTCTTGAGGCGACCATCTCCAACCTGGGAGTGGCCTCCGAGAACCTGACGGCTTCCGAGTCGCTGATCCGTGACGCGGACTTCGCCGAGGAGACCACCACCTACACCAAGTACAACATCCTCATGCAGGCCGGTACCTCGGTTCTGGCCCAGGCCAACTCAGCCCCGCAGCAAGTGCTTGCGCTGCTGAATAACCTGTAAGCCCTCCGGTAACGTAATGGGGCGGGGAGTTTCTCCTCCCCGCCCCCTGACTTTTGAAGGAGCTTGTCATAGATCGACGAGTTGAAAAGAAATGCCTCAACTTACTGAGCACATGGTTCTTGATCCCGTGGAACGGGATAGAGCCAGTGCTCAAGCCTTGCCGGGACGGAGCCCGGGGGTATGAGCGAAAATCAAGAATGATGAACTCATGGCCATCGCAAGAATTAATAACAACATTTCTGCTCTCAATGCGAACCGTAACCTGAACAACATGTCGGGGTTGCTCAGAAGATCCATCGAACGCCTCTCCTCGGGCCTGAGGACCAACCGTGCCGCAGCAAGTGCTTGCGCTGTTGAATAACCTGTAACAACGGGGGCGGTGAATGACTCTCCGCCCTATAAAAGGGAGAACGGGGATCATCCCCGGGAAAGGGATCGCTGGCAAGCCAGCAGTCCCGAAAAACAAGGTCGGGATGGGGGATCGTACTGGCAAAATCCTCCCACCAAGGATGGTGGAAGGTAAGGAGCAAAGATCATGACAGTAGCAAGTGTAGGAGCCTATAACGATCCGGGAATGACATCTGTCCTGACGCGTAACTCGACCGTACCTCGCGCGACCGAGCCCGTTCAAAGGACAATGGAGGAAAAGGATACCGCTCTAGAGAAATCAGTCATTGGCCTACAACAAGAAGAGTCGGCAATCGACCTCGAAAAACTACGTAAAGCGGCGGACCAGATTCAAGCCGCGGCCGCGGTAGTGGATGTCCAACTCCAATTCAGGATTGACTCGGAGACGAACAAAGTTCAGATGGTTATCACCAATCCAGAAACCGATGAGATCGTAGTTGAGATTCCTCCTTCGGATTTATTCAAGGCGGCATCCAGCTTGAAACAGATCATCGGGCTTCTGATCGATACGACCGCCTGAACGCTGATTGAGTCATCGGCGGATGGATAAGACAATGAGGGGGGATCCCCTCATTATCGAAGAGGATCAACCAAGATCGGCAAGGGATTTTTGTTTTTGAAGCAAAACCTTGTCCAGAGCGAAGAGGACGAGTAGCTTGAAAGAACATTGAAGTATGAGAGGGCACTGAGATGTCAACAACGATAGATGGATTGGTTTCAAACCTGGATACAACCTCGATCATCGAGGCATTGGTTGCCAGCATCAAAGCACCCGCGAATGTGATCCAAACGCGGGTCAACACCACCACCAGCAAGCTCTCCGCCATCCAGGCCCTCAGCGCGAATGTTCTCAATGTCCAAGTGGCGGCCACCGCACTGAGGAGTTCAAGTATCTTCAGCGCCAAAGGTGTTTCTTCCTCCAACAACACGATTGTAGGGGCCACTGCGTCAACAAATGCCAAGGAGGGCAGCTATACCATCTCTGTTCAGCAAGTGGCCACCTCGATGCAAATCTCCTCCGATGAAAACGACGTTTTCACCAGCAAGACAACCGCACTGGAGATGGAGGGTGGGATCCTTGTGAATGGCGAGCTGGTCTCCATTAAATCCACTGACACCTTGTCGGATGTGGCAGCTCGGATCACCAATGCCCATGCTGGCGTGACAGCCAGCGTGATCGAAGTGAGGAGTGGCGAATTCCGCCTTTCGGTCCGCTCCAACAACACAGGTGAAAGCGGCTTCACCCTCTCCAATGCGGGATCGACTGATATTCTCGAGGGGCTCCGCTTGGTGAATGCAAGCTCCGATACGATCAAGAACTCGATCACGAATGGCGCCGCAAGCGATAGCTTCTCTTCCACCACCAATGCGGTTTCTAGTCTTCTGGGACTTGAATCCGCTGTCCCATCGGGAACTGTCACCATCGCTAATGGGACGGGGAGTATCTCGGTTGCCATCGACCTTGCCACGGACAGCCTGGATGATATCGCGGCCGCCATCAACTCCGCCGCTACAGCAGCCGGGAGTTCCATCTCCGCCTCTGTCGTCCAGAACACGTCTGGAAACTACCAACTAGAAATTACCAGCGGGGATGAAACGGCGCCGGTCTTTACGGATGCATCCAATGTTTTGGAAACCCTTGGTGTTGTGGCTTCCGATTTCACCCAAGTCGATCAGGTAGGGCAGGATGCGCTCTTTAAGGTGAATGGGATGAGCATTACCCGTTCCTCAAACACAGTCACCGATGTGATCGATGGCGTAACACTCTCCTTGCGGAGCGGAGATAGCCCCACAACCAACGTGACCATCTCAATATCATCCAATACGAGTGATGCTGTTAATGCACTTCAATCCTTTGTGAACGCGTACAACTCTGTCGTCTCATTCATTGGCACCAATGCCTCCTACGATACAGAAACCAAGCAGGCAGGAATCCTCATTGGCGATTCATCGATTCTCAATGTGCAAAGTAGCTTGTCGAGCCTGCTGACCCGGTCCATCTCCACACTCGCCTCCAAAGATCTCACCAGCCTCAATAGCGGGAACGGTATCGCCAAAGGTTCGATCAAGATTACCGATAGGTCCGGCAATACAGCCACCATTGACCTTTCCTCGGCGGAAACCTTGCAGGATGTCCTGAATACCATTAATTACAATACTGGCATCAATGTCACAGCCTCCATTAACAGGGCGGGAACTGGGATTGTCATCCAAGACAACTCCTCGGGTGGTGGCGCATTGAGCGTATCCGAGGTTGATGGTGGAACTACGGCCAGTGGTCTGGGCATCCTTGGCACCAGCTATTCATCAACCCTGAACGGAAGCGCGATTGGGACTGCTCAGTTTCTTTCGCTGGCCCAGCTGGGTATAAGCGTGAATGTGGACGGATCACTTGCCTTCAATAGCGAAACATTCACGAAGTACCTGGAGGACAATGCCGCCGCGGTACAGGCGTTTTTCACACAAAAAGGAGGCTTTGCCGAGCAGGCGGAGACCTCGCTTGACCTCCTGACTGATTCTGTTAGCGGCTCCTTGACTTCCCGCGCTAGTTCCCTCGAGGACACAATCACATCCTATGAGAAGTCAATTGAACGGATCAATAGCCGTGCCACCGCCGCGGAAACACGTCTCCGGGCGCAATTCACCACACTGGAGCAAACACTCTCCAATTTGCAGTCTCAGTCGGATTATCTGAACATGCAGATTGAACAGTGGAAAAACTTGTATTATAGAGACTAGAATGACATATGTGAGATTGAATGAGATACTGGACCCAGTCATCCTCGCAAGCTGTGACCCTGTATATGAAAGAGAGGAAATCTCATGAACGCCCTCGCCAAACAAGCTCAACGTCACTACCTGCGGACTCAAGTGGAAACCGCAAACCCCGCGAAGTTGATGCTGATGCTCTATGATGGAGCCATCCGGTATCTCAACCGGGCGATTGGTAGTCTTGATTTGGGGGTACGTGATGGATTCTCCGCGGATGTGGTGAACGCCCAGAAGATTGTTACGGAGCTGATGTTCTCTCTGGATCCATCCAAAAATCCGGAAGTGGCCACCAATCTTGAGCGTCTCTACGAATACATGGTACGGCAGCTTGGTCTAGGTCTGGTCCGGGGCGACGCATCACCAGTCAAAGAAGTCAAAGGGTTACTTGAAAGCCTTCGTGAAAGTTGGCAAGAGGCGGTTACCAAGGCAATCGAAGAGGGTCTTGTGGCGAAAGAGGAACAGCAGGCACTCAATGATTCTCTTGCACAAAGAGGGTATCCCCCGCCGGCCCATCCCGGCGTCATTCCATCTCTCAATATCTCGGGGTAGAGGGAATCATTCCAACCTCTTTTCATTCAAGGCATCCTATGGAAGGTTTTTATTCCTCGGTGGGATAGCAGCAAATCTTGCAGGCGGGAATCGATCCTCTCCGGGAGAGGAGTTTACGGAAACGCCTGGAAAGATCTCCATTCCATAATTCCTCCAAAGAGGCCTCCTTGATTTTTCCAACATAGAAATGACTGCAGATGGTCGCTTCTCCCTGGCAGGAGATGGCCAACACCTCCACCGGAATCCGGCAGATCAGATCCGGATCCGGAAGCTGGCTCGCGTCATGATAATAATCTTTGACATAGGACTCCTTGTAACGTGGATTTGGGGAGACCAGAAAGGGAAATCGTCCTGGCAATGACAATTCCTCGATCTGCCGCCAGATTGCTCTTCCATCGATCGCGGGTGCCCGTAGGGATCCTCCGACTCGGATTTCCTGATGGTCCGGTTTAATGGGCCTGAGGACACGGGCATTCTCCTCGAGGAGGGGGGGGTGGTCGTAGAGCAGGTGTTGTATGGTGAATTGTGCGATGGGGTAATTCCGGAAACATTCCACGGTTTCAGTGATGTGGTTTTGATTCTCCTCGGTGACTGTCAGGCGGATATTGATGTTGGGTAGATGTGTCCCCGCGCGCTCCCGGATGTTGATGATCTTTTCCATCCCCTTCACCGCCAGCCGGAAGGTGCCTTTCCCGCCACGGATCTGGTCGTGGAGTTCGGGAGGGCCATCGATTGACAAGTTGACCGTGTCCACCGGCCCATGCACCAGCCTTTCAGCCCAGAATTCGAGAGTGGTTCCGTTCGTTTCAAGTGAAGCCTTCAGTTCATGCCTTTCGATAGAGTCGAGTACTTCCCGGAACTGAGGATGCAGAGGTGGTTCACCCCCCAGGATCTGAATGTAGGGATGGTATGGTCCTGCCTGGGCGAGGATATCCTCGATGGTGGCCAGATCGAGAGTCAGATCTTTGACCGGGATGCCATGATATCCACCCGCCTCGCCCCATTGATTGCACATCCGGCAGGCACGGTTACAGGCCCCGGTGATCTGAAGGATGACCATCTTGGGAAAAGGGGCGGTTCCGAGATAGTGGTGGCGCAGAAACTCGATCCTACGGGCGGCTTGGGTTTGTATGACATATCGTGCATACCGCCAGTCAGTGAGGAACCGTGCCAGTTTCTTTGTGGTGATATTCACAAACATCCACCTTTAGGGATCGATCCACCCCCCGGGGGGTCACCCCCACCGTTTCTCCTGCTTGTCCGCTTGAGTTTACTTACAACCCGCCTGAGTTCAAACCCGCTGCCCAAGTCTGGACAGCCGGGTATTCTTCATTCCTCAATGCGATGGTAAAGTCACCCTCTGGTTTATCATTCATTCTGAATCCGCGAGGTCTCTAGTGAAGAAAGTGCATCTATTATATGGCTCATGTTCTTACATGATCGGTCTTTTCCCTTTGCTTGCTGTTCTGCTGTTAACCGGAGGCTGCTCCAGGAATGAGCTACCCTCCGGGCCGGCTCCATCACAATCAGGGGAACAGGCTAGCGGAGAGGGGATGGATTGTCCTCCGGGTGTGGTTGCCATGGTGGATGACCGTCCCATCACACGGGAGGATGCTGACCGCCGCGCGGGTATCAATGTCCGTCTGAGCGGGACCAAGGAATCGGATCCAGATTATGCGAAGAAACTCCGTATGGCTCATAAGGGGGCGGTGGATTTACTGATCCAGGCTTATGTCATGCAATCCGCCGCCACCGGTACCATCCCCGTGTCAACCAGAGAGATCGAAGCCGAATTATTTTCGTGGAAATCCCGTGTTCCCAGCCTTGAGGCATGGAATGAGTTCCTTAAAGGTAACAACCTGACCGAGGATCAATTCAAGGAGATTCTGGTTAAGGACATACGGATAAGAAAACAGATGGAAAAGGCCGCGCAACGAGAGGTTCCCACCCCATCTCCAGAGGAGGCTCAGCAGTTCTATGATGTGAACACACTTGCTTTCTCCTGGCCCAACAGGGTCCGATATGACGAAATTACCTGGGTGGCCCGTCCGAATATCTCACCGGCCAGCCGGGACCAGGCCAAAAAGGGCATGGAGGCTCTTGCATCCGAATTTATACGTAACCCGGTGCTTTTTGATGAGATGCTGGCGCGCGAGGTTCCCAAGGACATCATCAATTTCTGGGGGCCCCTTGGAACCAAGCATCCTTATGTGACGGTTCAGAATCTTGCCAAACCAATCGTGGATGCGCTTCAGACATTGGTCCAGGGAGAAACAAGCCCGGTGATCGAGACTCCCTTGGGGTTTTCGATTATTCGCATTGCATCCCTGAGTCAGAGCTATGATTCAGCCTATAGCGAAATCAAGCAATCGATATACACGGAGAGATGCAAGGCGAATCTGGATGACTGGATGAAACGTCAAAGGCAGAAACACAAGATCCGTATCTGCGATACCGAGTACTACCGGGGCGATGTTTCGGAGAGTACCAGCGAGGCAACATCCGTTCCACAGAGGTGAAACCATGGCAGCCTATGAACCCGTCATTGGGCTCGAGGTCCACACCGAGTTGAACTCGCTATCCAAGGTTTTCTGTGATGATCCTGCCATCTTTGGCGCGGAGCCCAACTCTCTCGTTTCCCCAATCAGCCTGGGGTTGCCAGGTACTCTACCTGTTTTAAACAAGGCGGCCTTCGAGAAGGCTCTCAAGACCGCGATCGCTTTGAACTGCGAGATCCCAGCCAAAACGACTTTCGACCGGAAACACTACTATTACCCCGACCTGCCCAAGAACTACCAGATCAGCCAGCAATATGAACCCCTTGGCACGCGGGGGTGGGTGGATCTGCGTATGAAGGATGGAATGACCAAGCGGGTCCGGATCAACAACATCCACTTGGAGGAGGATGCTGGGAAGCTGGTCCATCCAGATACCCCCGCTTCCCGTGGACTTTCCTGGGTGGATCTCAACCGTGCTGGGATGTCTCTCCTGGAGATTGTCACCGAACCCGATATCACTAACCTTGAGGAGCTCGAGGTTTTCATGCAGACCTTACGGTCCATGCTGCGGTACCTCGATGTCTCCGATTGTAAAATGCAGGAGGGATCTCTCCGTTTTGAATTGAATCTCTCGATGCGCCCGGTGGGGGAAACCAGATTGGGAACCAAGACCGAGGTGAAGAACATCGGTTCGATCAAGGCGGTGTTACGGGCCGCGCGGTATGAGATGCAGCGTCAAGCCGGTCTTCTCGAGGATGGTGAGCGGGTTCCCCAGGAAACCAGGTTGTGGGATGACGACCGGGGTGAAACCCGCTCCATGCGGAGCAAGGAAGTGGCTAAAGACTACCGCTACTTCCCCGATCCTGACCTCCCCCAGGTCCGGATTACCGCTGAGTGGCTGGAGGAGATCCGTGCAAGTCTTCCAGAGTTGGAGGATGCCAAGAGGATTCGATTTGTTCAGCAATATGGCATTCCGGACTACGATGCCGGCGTTCTGGCAGCTGACCGCGCGCTGGCCGATTATTTCGAGGCATGTTGCGCCAGCCATCCCGCCCCCAAGACCTTCAGTAATTGGATCATGGTCGAATTGTTGCGCGAGCTCCAAGCACGTGAGCTGGAGATCGATGAATGCTTGTTGACTCCATCCCGGCTGGTGGAACTAGTGCGTCTCGTGGAGGATGGAACCATTAGCAACAACATCGCCAAGGATATCCTTAAGGAGGTCATGGATACCGGGCGGAATCCCAGTGAGATCGTGGAGGACAAGGGACTCAAGCAGGTGAGCGATCAAAGCGCCCTTTTGTTGGTTGTCCGCGAGGTTATCCAGAAGAATCCCGGCCCCGCGCAAGATGTCCGGGATGGCAAGGAGAAGGCGCTTGGCTTTCTGATGGGCCAGATCATGCGTGCCACCAAGGGGAAGGGGAATCCAGCGGTCTGTAAGGAGCTGCTCGAGAAAGAACTGCGGTAGGTTACCAGCCCGTGGAGTAGCGATTTTAATCGCATGAAAAAACCAAGCGAATGAATTCGGCCTCAACAAATGGAGTAGCGAATTTAATCGCATGGATAAACCAGTCGAATGAATTCGCCACTCCGTGGGGCCAGGAAAAAATCGAAATGCAAAAGACGAATGCCTGCATATTCATTCTTGTCTTCCCCCTTCTTCTGGCCGCAAAGCCATTGGATCCCAACGAACTCAACCGTCAAGGTGTCGAGGCCAACGCCAAAGGGGAGTATGAGAAAGCGGTTGGGCTTTTCCGCCAGGCGCTCTCCCTGGAACCGGAACAGGCTTCCCTCAGATATAACCTGTTCCATGCCCTGAATAATTTCTCCATCCAGTCAGCTAGCAGGGAACAGGCCGAACGGGCCATCGAGGCTTGCTCGGAGGCCCTCCGGCTGG
>CAZORO010000177.1:0-9780 GCA_964581845.1 uncultured bacterium | reverse complement strand
GGAAGTCGATATGGCATGTAGTGACAGTGATTGTGATGGGAGCGCCGGTCATCCATCCAGTCACCGCAAGATTGAGGTTAGCCCGCAAAGATTGGCCATTGGGACGGTAGATCAGACTTACAATGCGGTCGTTGCCTTTTTGGTACCCAGCAACCTTCCAGACCTCCTCCGGATTGGGATCGAGCACCAACGGGATGCGCACACACTCCGCTCCGGGCGGCGCTATCTCGGACCAGAAACGATGGATCTCCCAAGCGGGGTAGTAAGGATCCGCTGGACGCGCCCATTCCCCCCTCAGGTCGATTTCTTTGCCGTCCTTCCCCTTGTACTTGTAGACGATTTGAGTTCCAGGAACCTTGAAGTCATCCGGCCAGATTCCCCACCAATCTTCATAGTTTCTGAATCCCCACCGCCAGGGCCAATGCCCACCGCAAGGCGCGAATTCGGTGGCCCAATTGATGAACTTATTCATTCCGGCATTGAAAAGCTGGCCGTAGACCTCATTCAAACGGCGCGCCTGCCCTTCCATGGTGAGAGAATCCGTGGATGCCTTCTCGGAGGTCTCGGCCCACTGGACCGAGGACTCCCCCATCCCCACCTCGACATCCTTCTGGCCCACCTTATCAAGCATCCCACGCACCGAGTTGTGGTAATGGATACCACCCTTGTAAGGATCCGCAACATCGGCGAAATAATTGATCGGTATGTTGTCATAGAAACCAATGCAGTTGCTGATATTGCTCCAGTACCATTTGTCGAGATCCTCACGGCTCACTGAGGGAGATGCTCCGCTCACTCCAATCCGGCATCCCGGATCGACCCTTTTGAATGCGCGGTAACCGAGTTTGTAAACCTGATGCACATACTCGTTGGGCTTTCCCAGCCAGTAACCCTTCAAGTCGTTGGCCTCTCCTTGTAGGTCCCACATGCCGATACGCCCTCTGAAACGCCGTCCTAAGAGATCGCAGAGGTGAATCCAATCATCCAGGTCTTGAGGTCCAACTGGGATCCGCGAGCCTTCCTCCCAATCCTTGTCATTGGTCCACCAGGTGGACCAGCACAGGTCGATCTTGACCTTGATCCCGCGTTCAAGGCAGGCGTCCACCACCTTATCCAGCTCCTCCAGCCCCTTCTCATCACCCTTGTAACGTTCGAGAACAAACCACCATCTCCAAAAATCGGCGTAAGAGGTGGTCAATAGCTCATCCTCCATGTAGGTGAGGTAGTCCTCGAAGAAGGGCCAGATGTTGAGCGGATGGTCTTTCTGGTCTCTCCCGATCTGGTTGGACATGTCTCCATAATGGAAACCAATTAAGATCTCATCCTGAGTCAGGCTGCCATTTTGACAACAGCAGGGTTGCACCGCTAATAAAGAAAACGCGGTAGCAGGGAGCATCTTGCGTAAAAGAGAGAAATGAGAAACGAACACCGAATGGACACCTCCATTATCAATGCTAGTTCATAAGTTACAATGTAAGCCGTACAAACACTAATTGTTTTCTTGTCTGTCTGTCCTCAACCTCACTGCTCGACTGTTGGGGAGGATACGGCTTTGGAAAAAATACTCGGTACAGCCCCATATGTCAACATATATGGTCTTTGCAGGCTCATTACCATAGGTGGTATGTCCACTCATATTGTGAGCAAAATGCATTCATTTCTGCTTCAACTGTGGTCAGAAATAAACGATTAAACGGCAAAAATACCTCCTGTAATTACAAATAGTGAGCAATTCCATGATAAAAGCCATTTCTACCGTATTAACAATCATAAGATGAATGATGTTGTTTGGATATACAGAGAGTATGATTGATATCGTATTAAAATAGATCATCTCCTGCTTGACTTAAATTGGGGTGATCAACTAATATCCCTTTATCGTGAAGGGTCATGACTTCTGGCTAAAGCTATCCAGAATGAAAGGAATAGAGAGATGAAAACCCAGGAATCCGGTTGTCTGGTGGCACAGTTCAGCATCGAAACCGAAGGGAATCTGCGGGAGGTCGCGGAGGACCTGGTCCATCATGAAACCATCGGCAAGTGGGACCGTCCAGGAACACCAAGTGAACTCTTCCGGAAATCGGCTGGATTCCTGTTGGATATGGAGGAGGTTTCTCCTGGCAAGGGAACCGTGGCCTTTGCCTACCCGCTCCACAACATGGACCTGGAGAATTCCGCCTTCAGCCATATCTGGGTTTCCATGGTCACTGGTATGGCGGCCATGCCTCATCTCTCGAAGTACCGTTTGGTTGACTTTACCGTGCCGGAGGAGATCTACTCCAAGTTCCCTGGACCGCGTTTTGGTCTTGATGGAACCCGGAAACTTCTTGGTATTACCGAAAAAGATGCGATCATCGGCACCATTGTGAAACCGACCTGCGGCTTGGTGCCAGATGAAGTGGCGGACATCTGCGAGGAGGCCGCCGCCGCGGGTGTGCGCTTCATCAAGGATGATGAACGAATGATGAATCCCTCTTATTGCCCCCTGAAAGAGCGTGTGAAGAAGGTCATGGAACGTCTCCGTAAAGTCCATGAAACCACTGGAAACCGGGTTCTTTACACACCGCACATTACGACTGGTCCCGACAAGATCCTCGATAATGCACGTACCGCCATCGAGGCCGGGGCGAATGGGGTTATGTTTGTCTTCATAGCGGCAGGATTTGAGAGCTTGCGCATTCTCGCCGAGAGCCCTGATGTCAATGTGCCCATTTATGCCCATTGTTGCGGGAAGGAACACTGGGCGCGTGCCCAGGGGCAGGGAATCGATCAGCGCGTGGTTGCCAAGTTGGCCAGGCTGATGGGTGGCGACTACTTCCGTATTGGAGCACTTGGAGGGTACTTCGCCAAGGAGGATGTTGGCGAGGCCGCTGTTCTGTATCCCGCTTTGACAGATCCTCTTGGCAAGATCCCAGCCTCGATGCCAGCAGTTTCTGGTGGACTCGATCCCAGTAACCTGGGGGACAACATCCGTTACTTCGGTACCGGTGCGCTTTTCCTTGCGGGTTCGGGTATTGCCAAGCATCCCGCTGGAATTAAGGGAGGTGTTAAGGCCATGTTGAATGCAGCCCAATCCGTAATGGGGGGCCGTGGATGACAACCAGGAGAGTCCGTGGCCCGCTATCAGAGGTTCACAAACCCTGGGGAGGGGAGGAACTCCTTGCCCATACCCAGGACTACGCGCTCAAGCGCATTCATGTGAAACAAGGTTCACGTCCCAGCCTTCAGTATCACCAGACCAAGTCGGAGTCATTGTTCTTGCTGGAGGGAAAGCTCGGCATCGAGATCGGAGACACCCAAGACTCATTGGTGACCGAGGAACTTCTTCCAGGGCAAGTGGTGGATGTCCCGCGAGGAACCATCCACCGGGTCTTCGCCTTGGAGGATTCGGTCATTATCGAGGTCTCCACCCCGGAACTGGATGATGTGGTGAGGCTGCAGGATGATTATGGGCGGTCGGGAATGTAAAATGCCTGATGATCAAATTCTGGTGAATCTGACTGGAAATGTTGGACTGGAAAGGAAGTATAACAGTGAAAAACTCCGTGGACTGGGGAAGGGGATCTGGGATGGAGTAGATGCCCAGGAGTATGTGAACAGTCTCAGACAGGAGTGGCAGCCGCCATTCGATTCATCTTCTCCCACCTCGTTATAGGTCTTCCCATTCCCCCCATTCTTCCCGAAAATCGGTTTCGGCGTGTTAGGATTCCCTTTCTCAGGTTTCTCTTTTCCCTCGTTCATGAGGGGAGGTGAATGTGAGGGGGGTTCTGTTTGATATCGATAAACTCAACACAAAGAAAGAGGTGCATCGTGTCTACATTACAAACCCGTTTGATTGGTAGTTTGCCCAAGGTTGGAATTCGTCCAGTCATCGATGGACGGTGGGGAGGGGTTCGCGAGTCGCTGGAGCAGGTGACACTATCGCTTGCTCAAGCGGTGGCGGATCTCATTTCGAGCCAGCTCCGCCACCCCAGCGGTCATAAGGTCGAATGTGTCATTCCCGAACGGTGCATCGGAGGGGCGGCGGAGGCCGCCATGACCGCTGAACTATTCGCCCGGGAAGGAGTCGGGGTCTCCCTCTCTGTCACACCCTGCTGGTGCTATGGCTCAGAGACTATGGATATGGACCCACTCACTCCCAAAGCAGTGTGGGGATTCAATGGCACGGAGCGTCCCGGAGCGGTTTATCTCGCGGCGGTGCTTGCCAGCCACAATCAAAAAGGACTTCCCGCCTTCGGTATTTATGGACGTGATGTTCAGGATGCGGGTGACACGGTGATTCCGGAGGATGTGAAGACCAAGATTCTCTCATTTGTCCGTGCAGGTCTGGCGGTCAGTACCATGCGCGGGAAATCGTACCTGGCCATGGGTGGGGTTTCGATGGGCATTGGTGGTTCGATCGTGGATCAACCCTTTTTCGAGAGATACTTGGGACTGCGTGTCGAAAGCATCGATATGTCCGAATTCGTGCGCCGCATGGAAGAGAAGATCTATGACCCAGATGAGTTCGAGAAAGCTTTAGACTGGGTTAAGAAGAACTGCAAGGAGGGGAAAGATTACAACCCGCCCGGGAAACAACTCAACCGTGCCGCCAAGGACGAGGACTGGGAGGTGTGTGTCAAGATGGCCTTGATCGCACGCGACCTAATGATTGGGAATCCGAAACTGGCCGAGCTGGGGTTTGGCGAGGAGGCCATGGGACACAATGCCATCGCCAGCGGTTTCCAAGGGCAGCGTCAATGGACCGACCACTTCCCCAATGGAGATTTCTTCGAGGCCATTCTTAACTCCACCTTTGATTGGAATGGAGTCCGCCAGCCTTTTATCGTGGCGACCGAGAATGATTCGCTCAATGGGGTTTCGATGCTCTTCGGTCATTTACTCACCTCGACCGCCCAGGTCTTCGCGGATGTCCGGACTTACTGGAGTCCCCAGGCGGTCAAACGCGTTTCCGGCCATACTCTCACGGGGCCAGCGGAGAATGGTTTCATTCACCTGATCAACTCTGGTTCTGCCGCGCTGGATGGATGTGGCCAGATGACCCGGGATGGCAAGCCGGTGATGAAACCCTTCTGGGAGGTCACCGGAAAAGAGACCATGGATTGCCTGGCCGCGACCAGCTGGCATCCCGCTAATCTGGGTTATTTCCGAGGAGGCGGGTACTCCTCCTGCTTCCGTTCACGCGGTGAAATGCCAGTCACTATGACCCGTCTCAACCTCATCGCGGGTCTTGGGCCAGCCCTCCAACTCGCTGAAGGCTACACAATCGATCTGCCTGACAAGGTTCATGATGTTCTCAATCTGCGTACCGATCCAACCTGGCCGACCACCTGGTTTGTTCCCAACCTGACAGGATCTGGACCCTTCCGGGATGTCTACACCGTGATGAACTGTTGGGGAGCGAATCATGGGTCCATCTCATATGGACACATTGGCGCGGAACTCATCACGCTGGCTTCGATGTTGCGGATACCGGTGTTCATGCACAATGTCACGGAGGAGCGTATCTTCCGTCCAAGTGCCTGGAATGCCTTTGGCGCCATGGACCCGCAGGGGGCTGATTTCCGTGCCTGCGCGAACTTTGGCCCGATTTATGGTTAAATTGGGCAGATGGGGGACGGGAGGGGGGCCTGTCCCCCATGCTTGATCGGGATTGACACCCCTGCTTCGCATGGATCAATTTTTACGATATCCTCTTATCTGTTTTTTCTGGGCTGAAGGAGTTTCATGATGGCGGATGTTGTCTTTACCAATGTAAAAAAGGTCTTTCCAGGTGGAGTCTTGGCGGTTGATGACTTCAACCTCGAGGTTCACGACAAGGAGTTTCTCATCTTGGTGGGTCCCTCAGGGTGTGGAAAGTCCACTTCGCTGCGCATGGTTGCGGGTCTTGAGGAGATGAGTAGCGGCGAGATCCGGATTGGTGGAAAAGTGGTCAATGATGTCCCCCCCAAGGATCGCGACATCGCGATGGTCTTCCAGAACTATGCCTTGTACCCGCACATGACCGTGTACAAAAATATGGCCTTTGGCCTGAAACTCCGCAAATACCCCAAGCCTGAAATCGATAAGCGTGTCCATGAGGCCGCGCAGATCCTCGGGATTGAGGACCTCCTCGACCGCAAGCCCAAGGCTCTCTCCGGTGGACAACGCCAACGTGTGGCTGTTGGACGCGCCATTGTGAGAAAACCCAAGGTCTTCCTCTTCGATGAGCCGCTCTCCAACCTGGATGCCAAGCTTCGTGTCCAGATGCGCACCGAGATCTCCAAGCTCCACAACCGCCTTGAAACCACCATGATCTATGTCACCCATGACCAGACCGAGGCCATGACCATGGGCGACCGTATCGTAGTGATGAAAGATGGGAAGATTTTGCAGGTAGATGATCCCATCACTCTCTATGATCATCCCAAGAACCTTTTTGTGGCGGGTTTCATTGGTTCACCGCCCATGAACTTCATCCAAGGGAAACTGGTCTCCCAGGGGGGGAATGTCTTCTTCGACGAGGGGCACATCAAAGTTCAGCTCGATGAAAAACACCTCGACAGTCAAGCTCAATCTTTCACCAATCAACGGGTCATCTTCGGAATCCGTCCCGAGGATATCCATGATCCTGCCGAGATCCGTGACCCTCGCCCGAACACCAGCGTGAGAGCTAAGGTGGAAGTGATTGAGCCGGTTGGTTCGGAATCGATCTGGTACCTTTCGGCCGGTACCGCCACTTTCATCGCCAAGGTAAATTCTCATGTGAAGGCGGAAGTCAACCGTGAGAAAGAACTGGTATTCAATGTGACCAAGGCGCATCTATTCGATCCCGCCAGTGAGAAAGCGATCCTTTAACGAACAATGACCTTCACCAGCCGGCGGGAGGGAAATATCAAAGTAGTCTCGGTGTCCGGGTTCCTGGATGCTGGGCAAGTGGCAAGGTTTCGCGAGGAATTCCTGGCCGAAAGCGCCGAGGAGGATTCCATCCTTCTGGATTGTACCGCTCTCGAGTACCTTGACAGCAGTGGACTTGCCACCCTGGTGAGTATTTATAAAACCCTCGCGTCGCGCAATGCGAAGCTGGTGATCTACGGCTTTTCGGAGAGTATCCTCCGCGTACTTCGTTTCACCAAACTGGATCGAGTCTTCATCTTGGCAAAGGATCTCACCGAGGCTACAACCAAAGTATCAATCTGAGTTTTGGTCCATGGGATCTGGTTATCGCGGCCCGTGGTTTTCTCTTAATCGTGACACTCGACCAGCGTTACTGGATGTGGGATCTTGTCCTGCTGCTTGCTCTTGCGATCGCCCTTCGATTACAGGGTTTGGGTACCTTGAGTCTTGGAGAGGATGAGGTTTCCACCGCGTTGGCCGCGCGCAGCCTTCTCCATTCTGAGGGGCTCCCTAATCAACAGAACTCCCTTAACCTCCCTATGGGCCCTCTGGAGTGGTTGACCGCTCAGGGCTTTCGCATATTCGGAGTCTCGGAATGGTCCGCGCGTTTCATTCCAGCGCTGGTGGGGGTCCTGACGGTCATGTGGGTCTACCTGTGGGGCTCCCATTGGTTTGGAGCCTGGACTGGTAGGATCGGGGGTTTCTTTTTCGCCATTTGGCCTTGGTCTGTCAAATATGGACGCGAAGCCACTGTGGATGGCCTCCTGCTTCTCTTGGCCTTTCTCTTCGCTATCTCGATCTGGAAAGTTATCGAAGGCAACTGTCTGGGGCATCCCATGATGGCCCCACCACTCGTAGCGGGACGCAAACCGCTTGTCTTGAGGCGTTTTCTCAAGGTCCTCCCAATGATGATTCTGGGCTTTCTTTGTCTTTTGATCAGTCCAGCCGCGGTGTTTGTGCTCCTGCTCCTGCCAGCCTATCTCGTTGCCAGACTCTTTTGGTCTTGGCTTCGAGGAAGAACGGAGGATTGTGAATTCAAGCGGAGTCTCCTCTACCTCCTGGCAGGGCTAGTCTATGTCAGCTTGGCCGCCGCCATCGTGGTTTGGCGGGACCTGGATATATTGAAAACAAGCTGGGGCCAAAAGACCGAAGATATGTGGCCGCGTATTGTCAGCCATGCGGGTATCTCAGAATTCATCTTGGGTGGTTTTCTATTGGTGGGAACAGGGAGGGCTGCCTTACGGGGAAGACCGGGCTGGCTGGTGATTCTGGGAGCTTGGCTTCCTGTTTTTGGATGGTTGTTCCTACCATTCCTGGAGGATCTCTATCATGTTTCTCCCTCAGTCCCCTTCCTGTTCATCCTGCTGGCCATGCCTTTCGCATGGGCTTTTGAGGTGGCAAGAGAGTCTTTGAACCACTGGGCAGTCGAGAGAAAACACCTTTCCTGGAGGTTGGTGGTGTCTCTTCCCCTCCTCATTGGTGGGATACTTTTCGTGACATGGAATGTCCTGGGATCACCGAATGGAACCGCGGCGGTATTGAATGGAACCATATCCACATCTAGAGGAAAAACAGCGGATTGGCGTCTGATCTCGAGCTATGCTCCTGGAATCGGGGATAGGGCAGCGATTGTGACAACCAACCCTCTCCTCTGTCTCTATTACTTGGGACGCGCCGATTTTGTATATCCAGATCCAGCTTCCTCCTTATCGGGTAAGGATCGGCAAACAGGGATCCCCGTGCTCCCGGATGGACGTGCACTGCTTGACTTCATCGAGAGCGGCCATGAGGTTTGGATTGTGGGTTCACGGGCCTCCTTCGATAAGACATTGAAGACACGCGAGGGAGCGGTTCTTTGGGCCAGTATCACTCAACCACCCTCCCGCATCTGGGAGGGACCGGGAGAGGTGGTCATTTGTTGGCGCGGCTCTCTACCGTGAGTGGTTCTTCCAACAGGTCTACCTCAAAGGTCTTTTCCGTGCGGGGAGCCACTCTCAGAGTTTGTATCTCATTGGGCCCAAGAAAGGTCTTCCAACGCCATCCCCAATGCGGCATTTCGATCACTGCCTCCGCGCTCTCTCCCGCTGCTTCATAAAGACGCAACACTATTTCCTTGCTGTTGTCCTCCGCGAGTTTTAGAATTGAGGCCACCACATTCGGATGGTCCACCTTTAGAAACGATGCTGAGAGGGGTAACTGGCCTGGATGAGAGGACTCCTGGTGAAGGTATAGTGGTTCGTTGAGCTCCCATGCTTGCCTTGGAATTGATGCCTCTCGCCAGCCACCGGGATGTGGCGCCAATCGATAACGGAACTCGTGCCATCCCTGATCTGTGAAAGCCCATCCCTTTGTCCGGTCGAAAGGATCGGGATCATGATGGCGGTAAGGGGGCGAACGTAGAATGGTCATCCTGACGGCATCATCCCGTGTGTCGAATGCATAGTGGCTGTCGTTGAGGATCGCCAACCCATATGACAGTTCCTTGCCATTGCCTGTCTCCACCAGACCGGATATGTCCACCCATGATTGGCAAGGGAATTCACGGAACTGATCCCCGGGACGCTCCTCATAGCTGTAGGCTGACTCATGGGTGACCACTGTTTTGGTCAGCCCGGTCTTGAAGACCAGCTTGAGGCAGGCGTATTGCTCCTGCCAGTTGATCCGGGTCTTCAAATCAATGGTTGGCAAGCCATGATAGAGTGTGATCCAGGTTTGCTGGACTGATTTTCCGAAAGCACTTGTCATATGAAGCGTGGCCCGAATAGTTCCGTCTTTTACCGCATGGATGGAAGCCTGGCCAAAATGCCCCATTTCAGCCTGGTACGCCCGAATGCCATGGCTCCAGGTGTCGGAAGAGTCTGCCAGGACAACCCATTCCAATCCCCTCTGAAGAACACTCGTGCC
>CAZORO010000176.1:802-9807 GCA_964581845.1 uncultured bacterium | reverse complement strand
CGGACACCATGATTGCTGAGATAGTGGACCAGGAGGACCCCGATGTCGAAATGATCAGGCAGCCCAACCACCGCTGTGTCACAGTCGGTAACCCCGAGTTCCCGGAGCACCTCCCGGTCACGCAGGTCGGCGCAGAAAGCTTTGGTCACGCTATCCCGGATAGCATTGACACGTGCCTCGCTGACATCCACGGCGATGACCTTGGTTCCCGCTGCCTCCAGCCCTATGGCCACCCTGGCGCAGAATGTGCTTAAACCCAATGCCGCGGCAAACTCTGGCATGACTGGTTATCTCCTTCTATCCCACCATGACGTAATCTTCTGGCAAAGAATATCGGGGCGGCTTTTTGGTGCCCACCAATGATTCCGCTAGCAATAAGGGGCCGAGTCTGCCAATGAGCATGACAAACACGAGTAGGATCTGGCTGGTTCCAGTCAGATCCGGGGTGATTCCGGTTGAAAGGCCCACGGTTCCCAAGGCCGACACCACCTCGAATAGGTGCCCGAGGAAGAGTCCTCGTGCTTCGATATTGTAAGCCGATACCAAGGTGCTTGTCTCAACAAATTCCATGACCATCGTGGCAATAATCGTAACTATTGTATATGCCGCACCCACCGCAATCGATTTGGAGATGACATTGAGTGGGATCGAACGTCCCAACAGCTCCACGCGATGACGCCCCTTGGAGCGTGACCAGATCAACGCGATGAGAATTGCGAACGTTGTGATCTTGATCCCCCCCCCGGTTGAGCCGGGCGCGGCTCCCACGCCCATCAGAAAGATCTGCAAGATCAAGGTGGTATTAGTCAATTGTCCCGTGTCTACTGTGTTGAAACCAGCAGTCCGGGGTGTCACGGAAAGGAACAATGAGGCCAGCAGCCGGTCTTTAAGTGAGAAGCCCTTCATGGTATTTCCCCACTCCAGGGCAAGGAACACAAAGGTGAACAGGACGACTAGAATAACCGTGGTTCCCAACACCACACGTGTATGGAATGACAAATGCTTACGCCATGTTCCCTCGCTGGGGTGTGAGACAAAATGAGTAAGGTCGGAGAACACGACGAAGCCAAGGCCACCCAGGAGGATAAGTCCGCAAACTGTCAGGTTTACAATGACATCGCTGCGATAACCTGTGAGGTTGTCACGGAAAAGGCTGAATCCCGCATTGCAGAACGCCGCGATTGAGTGAAAGAGTGCTTGCCAGAAAGCATGAGAGGCAGGGAAGTCCTGCGCGAAACGGATGAACAAGAGCGCTGTTCCCACCCCCTCACACATAAAGGTATAAAGGATAATATGCTTGAGCAGCTTCACTGGTTCTACGTAAGGCAGGCTTCCATGGCTCTCGCTCAGGAGCATCCGGGTTCCCAAATTGCTGTGCTGCTGCTTGAAGGAGATCACCAGCCAGTTCGAGAAAGTAAGGATTCCTAGTCCACCCACCTGGATCAGAAGGGCGATAAAGGCTTGCCCGATCAACGAGAAGTCGGTTCCAGTGTCCTTGACCGTTAGTCCCGTAACACAGACAGCGGAAGTGGCTGTAAACAGGCACGCTCGCAGATGGACTTTTTTTTCCCCCCCTGAACTCACAGGTAGATGGAGCAGCAATGTTCCGGCCAGGATCACAAGGATGAAACTTAGGACGATCTGGTCGGTCGGCTCGACTTTACGCAATAACATGGGATGCAGGACTCCTCAAAACCCACTGGACCCCTTGGTTACGACTCTCCATTATCGGTCTATTTCTGAGTTTGTTCAAACCAGTTGGCAAAGATCATACTCTACTGAATCTCATCCTGACTCTGTCCATGAATACTTGTCTGCTTGCCGTTACCACTCAGGAGCCCAATTGAAAAAGAGCTCATTTCCAAACCGGAAAATGCCGACAAAAAGAGCAAGGGAAATCAACTTAACGTCATATGCCTCATATAGTTTCTGAAGATATTTCCCTTTTTTACCAAGTTTCTGTTGATATTCATGAGTTTTATGACAAAACTCAGAATGAGTGTACAGGGTGAAGCATGGCTCTCTTTGCGAAAAAGAAACGTCCAGCTGTGGGTCTTGACATCGGGCATTCCTCGGTAAAGGGGCTGGAGCTCAAGATGTCTGGATCCGAGATGGTGGTCGACCATTTCGGGTGTGTACCAATTACAGAGACCACCGACTCTTCCAAAAGGGCGGAGGCTGCAACCCGTGCGATCCGGGAGCTTTTCTCCAGAACCAACTTCTCGACTAAGCGGGTTGTCACTGCGGTGAGTGGAGAAGCGGTCATTGTCCGTGTTCTTCGGCTTCCCTATTTCAGTGAGAAGGAGACCCAGGAGCTCCAGTTCGCTGTGCAGAGCGAGGCGCAGGATTTTATCCCCTATGACCTGGCGGATGTGGCTTTTGACTACCAACGCCTGGGTGTGATTGATGCGGGCCCGGAAGGCAAGGCACTCGAGGTACTCATCGTAGCCGCGCAGAAGGAACTCGTGGCATGGCATGCCCAGGTGGCAAGAGATGCGGGGCTCGATCCACGTGTGGTTGACATCGGCTCATTCGCGCTGGTCAACGCTGTTCATCATGGAGCGAAGATGGTGCCGGACTCGCCCATCGCGTTGGTCGATATCGGCTCGGCGGTCACCAACATCGCCATCATGAAGGGTGACACCACCCGTTTCACCCGTGACCTGAGTACCGCCGGTTCCACCATTACACGAGCCATCATGTCTGAGCTGGGTCTTGATGAAAAGGCGGCTGAGGAGGCCAAGATCGAGCATGGTATCTCCTACGAACCAGAGCCTGTGGCGGAGGAATCGGATCTCTTCACTCTTTCGCAAAGCAACCTTCCGGATGTGTTCCAACTGACTGGTGCTGGTGGGGGCATGGAGCTGGAGAGCGTTGATATGGTTGACCAGCGGGTGCACGCCATCTGCATGCAGTTCCTGGGGGAGATTGTCAGCGAGATCAAGCGCTGCCTGCTCTTCTATGAGAACCAGCTGGATGGCCAGGCAGTGGAGATGGTCTATCTCACTGGAGGGACCGTCCGGATGAAGAATGCTCAACGCTATATTCAGACTCTGCTGGATACGCCCACTGAGATCCTGGATCCATTTACTTCCGTGACCGGTGCGATTTCCCAAGTGGATCCGGTTGTACGTGGAGCCACCTATACAACCTGTCTCGGTCTGGCCATGCGCAGCCTGATCGGGGGAGGAGTCACATGATCGAGATAAACCTGCTTCAGGAAGAACGCCAGAAACGCGCGGCGGCATTTCAACGGACCGATCTGACCAAACCGTTGATCTTTATCGGACTCATTGCCGTGTTGGCGGCGGCCGCGCTGGTGAATGTGAGCCTGGCTATCAAGGTCAATGGGATCAAAGCGCAGATTGCTAAATATAAAAAGATGATGACGGAGATCAAGCATGTGGAGGCTCTTAAGAAGGCCGATGAACTCCAGGTCAGCCTCGACAAGCTGAATCGCAAGGCCGTCATCATCGATGACTTGATCACAAACCGGATTCACTGGTCAAAAAAGCTTTCAGCCCTAAGAGACAGCCTTCCACCCGATATCTGGATCGAAAGAGTGGAGCTCGAAAGCCCCAAGAGCCCCAAGGACACCATGCAAACTCTTCGTATCGAGGCTGCCACATCTCACGCCGACCGGGGATTCGCGCGTACCGCCGAGACCATGGAGTCGCTTCGTAACTCGGCGGATTTTATGGCGGGTCTTTCGGGTGAAATAGTGGATCAGCAGTCCACCAAGGAACCCTGGGATCCGCGCGATGACGACGCGAATCCCGCCAACGACATCTGGCGGTTCAGTTTCGTCGCTAAAAGGCAGATGCCAGAATCTGAACTCCCGCAGAGCGCCAAAAAGCCGGCTGCGAAACCGGCTGCTTCGCCAACTACAGCGGAGAAGAAGTAGGAGGCAACCCGGAAAACCATGCCTCTCTCAACTGAAGACCGTACCCAGATCCAGAACTTTGGTCTACTGGCCGCCATTGCGGTCGGAGCGCTAATCTTTGTCCCCTTCCCAGATTATGGAGTGGGCATTTACAACCTCTACACCTCCATTGGACGGTTGGAGAAGAGCCTAGCTGGCGAAAAGGAAAAGTACGAGAAAGAAAAACTGCGCATCGACCGCATTCCGGCATTGGAACAAGAACTCAGGGAACGTCAGCCCGAGATTCAACGGTACGAGGCACGCCTGCCTAAATCCACCAAGGTTCCAGAGCTTTTCCGCGACATTGACCGCTTCAAGCAATACTCCAACCTGGATATCGTGGTTCAGACCCGCATTGATCCTGTCGATAAAGGCGACTACCTCGAGCTTCCAATCCGTATCGATGCCCGTGGCACTTTTGACTCAATTGCCACCTTCATCAACCAACTTGAGCGTAACCAGCGGTTCGCCCAGGTGAAGGAGCTCAAGATCGTAGAAAAACCGGGGGAGGCCTCTGGTCAGGAGCAGCAAGATTTCGAGCA
Source organism: uncultured bacterium (assembly GCA_964581845.1). Taxonomy (GTDB): domain Bacteria; phylum Hinthialibacterota; class Hinthialibacteria; order OLB16; family OLB16; genus OLB16. The sequence continues at coordinate 5,343 of CAZORO010000176.1, read as the reverse complement.
GCACGATGCCACCATGCGGATCTCCACCTTCATGTTCAAGGATCAGGTGGTGGCGGAGGAATCCAAGGCCAAAAGCACCGGGCAAACTACAACTCAACCAGGAGAAACGTCCAAGACCAAATAGGCTGTAGTGCAAAAGTCAATCACGGCGCCTCCTGTCAGGGGAAATGATAGAGGGGGAGGGGCCGGTTTTGGGGAATGGGTGAAAACATGAGAGTCCTATGCCGGGGGAGTTTCCACGGGTGCATGAGCTGTCCGGGTCCACAAAACGGCAGTTCACGTCCCGTCACAATAGCCTCGTATGGCGCCGTGGTTCTACTGCTTTTTACTCTTTGCAGTGGCAATCCCGCATGGTCACAAGCCGGTTACCAGAAAAAAGCGCCACCGACACCTGTACCAACTGTTAACCGGTCCAGCGAGCTGCAGCAGGAGCGTGAGGCTGTATACGAGGGATATGCACGCCTGTTTGTCCTTGGGCATGTCCTCAGCCGGTTTCTGGGAGTAGAGGGGATCATGCCCAATACCATCAACCTCGACTTACTGGCGAACCAGCCCTATCTGGCCGAGGCGGGCGATGTGTTTGTTTACCGTGCCAGCCCGCGTGGTGATATCATGTGGCCGCTTATCCTTCCTACACCTCCGAGGGAGACTCCCACTCCGGAGCCGACCTTAACTCCCACCCCACTGGCGGTCATGGAGGAGGAAGCTACACTTACACCCACTCCAACTGTCACACCGACCGAGGTCATACCACCTCCATATAAACTCCAAGCGGTCACACAGACGAATAAAGGCGGGCTGATCATGATCTCCGATGTCATGCTCGAGGTGGGCGACACCATCAATGGAGCCACCATCGAGGAAATTCATGGCCGCTACGCCAGAATTAAGTATTTTGGGAAGGAATTCTTTGTAACACCAAAAGGAACTTTTCGTCCGGAGGACTTCAAAGAAGAAGACCTTTCCTTTGAATGATGATCACCCGCCGGCCTGACCGGTTGAGATACAAGGACGGGGGATTTTTTGAGACATGAAACGGTATTTGGGAATCATAGTGCTCATTCAAGCGCTGTGCCTGGTCGGGCCAGCGCCACCTGCATTGACTGCACCCAGCAACGGCGGTGGAGACACTTCCATGATGGGGAAAACGGACCGCCGGGATCTCGGAGAAAAAGGGAAAATCATCATCGAGTCCCTGGATCTCAATGAAGCCGACCTGGCGGATGTGGTCCGCTTGCTGGCGCGTATCTCTGGAATCAACATCATCACGGGTGACCTGAAAGGTTCCATCACAGTCTACCTGGAAAATGTGACTGTTCAGGCGGCCCTTACAGCAATTTTATCCTCTCAGGGATATGGTTACATTTACGATGGCAACATTGTCCGTATCGTCGATGCCCGTAAACTCGGTGAGGACCGTGTTGAAACAATCACCGAGACCTTTCTTCTGAACTATCTTCCCGCTGATACCGTGGCGGATAACCTGCGCAAGGTCTTCTCCGGCAACCAAGCTGGATCCTCGGCAAGTCAAATCGAGGCCAATGTCGAGGCCAACGCCATCATTGTGGTGGATATCCCACGGCGCGTGGAGGATATCCGCAAGCTGGTCGACATCCTTGACCGGCGCTTTGAGCAAGTGGAGATCGAGGGGCGTTTTGTAGAAATTTCCTACCGCAAGGATCAGAATTGGGGTCTGGATTGGAAGTATTTCCAGGATCCAGCGAATACCTTTGATGTCAACTTGGCCCCCAGACCCATAAATGCCTCTGATGTAGCGGGCCAGTTCAAGTTCGCGATCATCAATGGCCGGGACAATCTGACAGGTTTCCTGCAAGCGTTGGAGACGAATAATGATATCCGTGTCCTGGCTGATCCCAAGATCCTCGCTCTTGAGAACAAGGAGGCCACGATCGAGCTGACCGATGAGCTCCCCTTTGTCGAGGCCAATGTCTCCAATGGTGTGGTCACCGAGTCGATTCAGTTCCAAGAGACTGGTATACGTCTCGTGGTGACACCCCAGGTTGCCCAGGAGCCGAAGGGGACCTTCGTGCGTATGAAACTGGAACTTTCTCAGCGCATAGCTGGAGATCTTCAGGTTCTCCAGAACTCTGCCGCCTTCCCGATTGATTCCCGACATGCCATGTCCGAGTTGATCGTGCCTGATGATTCCACTGTGATCATCGGCGGACTGCGTAGCAATGACCTGACTTACACTTATAAACAGGTTCCCCTATTTGGGGACATCCCTCTTTTGGGAAAGGTGTTCCAACACCGGATCAAGATAGACGACCAAAAAGAGCTCCTGCTGTTTGTCACGCCAAGAGTGATCTATGACCACCCACCGCTTGATTGCAAGGAGCAAGAGCTTCACGACAGGATTGATGAGGTGGCGGATTCGCTTGAGACCCAGAGCGAATGGCGCGAAGCCGCCGAGGCACCCTATGAATTGCTTGAGAAAGATGTTCTTTACTCCGGGGTCAATAACAACCCGGATATCTACGCCCGCATTCTGCGGGAGAAAAAGCAGCTCGAGAGGGTGAAACCCTACAAGGTCTCGAAACCTAAGGGAGAACGGCGCTACCGGATTGGGAACGAGAATGGAATGCTGAAGGGGGAGGCCATTGAATCCGAAGGTCCGATCGAAGAAGAGGTTACCCCTGCTACCGGTGAGGTTCGTAGTTTTAAAGCCATCGAAAAGGCTGCTAAGCCTGGCACTGGACGTCCGGAAGAAGAGATGGCTCCACCAGAGCAGCAAGGACCGGCATTTCCGATGGGAGTGCCAATGTATCTCCCTCCCGAGGCTCCTGAAGGAATCGGTCCTGCGGTGGCTCCGGAAGGCACCAAATCCAAGGAGGCTCCTGAAAGACCGGGATGGTTGCGCCGGGGGGCTCGGGATTCTACGGATGCCGGTGATCTCAATGGAAGGGAGCCGGTTCAGATAGGCTTATCTTCCGACCAAACAACCAGACAGATGGAGGACGCCGTTATTCCTATCGGAATTCCTGATGAACCGCCCACTCCTCTGGCCTTGGTGGATGAGATCCCCTTTGCTCCCATCGAGGAAGAACTCCATCAGCAAACTGGACAAGCCGCTCCCGCCATGATCCCAGAGGCCGTGGCGGGTGAATTCGATCCCGAGGATCCTTGGAATATCGGTCTCAAGCCAAAGATGGCCCTTCAATCTCCACCGCTTCCTCTCCCCACAGCTGAATGGATAAAAGGAGATATAGGAGCTTCTCGAGAAACAACGCTCAAAACATCAATTGTGGGAGCCAAGATAGAGGCACCATCTGCCCCGTCTAGGCCCATCGAGGCGAATACCGAAAAACAGGGCTTTGTCCCTGTCGTTGAGATTACCTCTCAGCCTGATTCTCAGACCCAAATTCCGGAAGAACCTCCCACATTGAATGCAGGGGGAACCCGGACAGCCGCTCTGGCCGAGGCCGAACGTCTTCAAATTATTGCTGAGAAGGCCGCAGGCAACAAAGGTAAAAATGATTTAGTTGATAAATCCAAGATTCTCGCCTACAATGATCTTAAGTCGAAACCCGCGCCGGAATCTGCCTCTTCACCACCGAAGGAACAACAATCCTGGTGGCGGAAACTCGCCCCACATCGATAATCATAGGAACTAGAGGGCTATGGAACTTGTTGATCTCTTGAGGGTGATGCTTGACAGGAAAGCCTCCGACCTCCATTTAGCGGTTGGACGTCCCCCTGTTGTCCGGATCGATGGGGAATTGGTGGACACGAACTACCCCCCGCTCACACCCGAAGAGAATCGACGGATCATTTATAGTGTCTTGACTGACAACCAGAAAGCGCGCTTTGAACGTGAGAAGGAGCTCGACTTCTCGCTGTCAGTCAAAGGTCTTTCCCGCTTTCGTGTCAATGTACACAGTCAACGCGGAACCGTGGCGATGGCCATCCGTGCCATCCCCTTCGAAATCCGTACCATCGAGGAACTCCGCTTGCCTGCGGTGACCAAGGAAATCTGTACCAAGAACCGTGGTCTGGTTCTTGTCACAGGTCCCACAGGTAGCGGGAAGTCCACCTCCCTGGCGGCCATGATTGACCTCATCAACCGCACCCGCCAAGTCCACATCATCACCATCGAGGACCCCATTGAGTACCTGCATGAACACAAGCTCGCGCTGGTCGAGCAGCGGGAACTCGAATCCGATACCCACTCCTTCTCCTCTGCTCTCAAGTATGCCATGCGCCAGGACCCGGATGTGATCCTGGTGGGCGAGATGCGCGATCTGGAGACCATCCAATCCGCCATCACCGCCGCGGAGACAGGCCATTTGGTGTTCGCCACCCTGCATACGAATGACGCCTCGCAAACAGTCGATCGTATGATTGATGTCTTTCCCCCTCATCAGCAGCAGCAGATTCGTATTCAGCTGGCGGCGGTGCTCGAGGCGGTGTTCTCCCAGCAATTGCTGCCTCTCACGACCGGCAAGGGACGTATCGCCGCGATCGAGGTATTGATCGGCACCCCCGCCATCCAGGCACTCATCCGTGAGGGCAAGACCCAG
>CAZORO010000176.1:0-792 GCA_964581845.1 uncultured bacterium | reverse complement strand
TGCCAATGATGGAGGCGGGCCAGAAATACGGTATGCAAACATTGACCCGTTGTCTGTTTGAACTCCATGCTAAACGGCTCATCACCTATGAAGTGGCAATCCGCCGTGCGCCCAACCGTGAGGACTTTGCACGGCTGGTTGAACAGGCCCAAAAGGCACGTCAGGCGGCACCGCAACGGGCATGATGCCGATCGAGGAGAGAGTCATGCAGTACACGCGGGGGAAATTATCTCCCAAGCGTTTTGGCCACGCGGAGAGAGTGGTGGCGGTGATCGAGGAAATCGCCCGGTATAACGATCTCTCGCTGGAGGACTGCCGGGTTATTGGATGGCTGCATGATTGCGCCAAGGAGGAAAACAAGTCAGTTTTCCTGGGTCTCCTGAGGAGAGGTCTGTTGAGTCTAGACACGGAGACCTACGAGCAACCCAGCCTCTGGCATGGGTTTCATGCCGCCTACATCGGGCAAAGAGCCTTTGGAATCGAATCGCCCTCACTTCTGGATGCGGTTCGTTACCACACAACAGGAACACCAGGGCTCTCACGTGAAGGATTGGCGCTATTCGTGGCGGACTATTCGGAACCGGGAAGGCCCATGACTTGGGCTCCAGAGATCCGTGAACAGGCCAAGACCGATCTTTCGGGAGCAGCTTTAAGAGTCTGCCGGGAGAAGATCCGGTTTGTCCTGGCCAAGGGACGGAAACCGCATTCCCGTGGAATCGCTTTCCTGGAATCGCTGGAGGCCGAGTGCTGCGCGGTGAAGAACCAATAGTTCCCTCCCCCCTTGCGGGGGAG
>CAZORO010000175.1:0-9824 GCA_964581845.1 uncultured bacterium | reverse complement strand
ACCAGGGAAGACATCCACATCGAGGAACTCTACTTCACGGGCGAGATCTGGGAAGGGGAGAAAACCCGTGTCTACGCGATTCGTGGAGCCAAAACTGAAGCCAAGAACCTTCCGGGCATTCTCCACATCCATGGCGGTGGTCAGACCGCCTCGATGGATTGGGTCCGTTTCTGGGCCAAGCGGGGATATGTCTGTGTCAGTTTCGATTTCTGTGGCGACTGGAGGAAGAACTCTCCTGGCCGGACCGAATTCACCAAGTGGGGCAAGGTGAATGGCAACATGGCCGAAGTGGGAGGTGGACATATGATGAAACCGGATCCCACCTACAACCCGTGGTTTCATTGGGCGCTGACCGCACGAAGGGCTTTAACCTTGCTGGAGACCGATCCACGTGTCGATCCGGAACGGCTTGGTATCTTCGGGATCTCGGTGGGTGGAACCCTCACTTGGGTGGTGGCGTGGATCGATCCGCGTGTCAAAGCGGCGGTTCCGATCTATGGCTGCGGGTGGAACACCTTCGGAGATCTCAGAAGTTCTAGCTGGCCCAGGAGTTCAACTCCTGGGCCAGCTGGTATGAGGGGGCCAGCTGAGGTCGAAGATGAGATGTGGCGGAAGTTGATCAATTCGGAATCCTATGCCCCGCTGGTGCGATGTCCCCTTTTCTTTCTAGATGCCACCCAGGATTTCCATGGCATGATGGACCGCTCGTTTCTGTCATTGGCCCTGGCTCCCTCGCACATGAAGCGGGTGGCCTTTACTCCTCAATATAATCATCACATCGAGCCGGTGGAGGGACGCAATCTGCCGCTCTGGATGGAGACCCACCTGAAAGGTTCCGGTCTGGTCTGGCCCCAGACGCCACGGATCGAGTTTCTCGGCGGACAGTCAGTCCCACGCATCCGTATCGAACCGGCCCAGCCTGGTGAGGTGGAGAAGGTCCGGACCTACTACGCACTTAATGGAATGGTTCCCTCCAGCCGCTTCTGGCGTTTGACCGAAACGCAACCCGAAGGCAATGATGCTTTCGCCGCTGAGGCGCCCATCCTCTCGCCCACCGACAGGCTGTTCGCCTTCGCCAATGTGACCTACAAGTCCGGAATCACTCTCTCCTCGCTGCTCATCACGACTCAGGCCACCACCCTTTGTTCGGTTGCACCAACTCTCAAACGCGAGGCCGTGATCGATGTTATGGCGGACTTCAATGATTGGCGGTTCCGTCCAGCCTACACCGATCCCTGCATCGATGACACCTACTTCCAGGATGCCCAGCCGGTGATCGGGCAGCCGGGCTTCACCCTCAACCTGCAAACCTTCAAAGGCGAGATTAACTTCGACATCGCCACCAACAAGATCGGGGATCCACAATGGCGTGGGGAAGGGAAGATCCCGCTGTTGATCGACTACTACAGCAAGCATGTTCCCAAAACTCTGCAAGTCCTCATTACCGAACGCGACTGGCAGCCCACCCGTGTGGAATACTCCCTCAAACCCGATCTCACCCCCTCAGATCAGGAATGGACCACCCTGCGCATCGAGCCTTCTATGCTGAAAGACAAGGATGGAAAAGAATTGCCCAACTGGCGTGAGGTGGACACCCTGACCCTAATCGGAACCTCGGACCATGAGCGGCCACCGGTGTTCAAGAATTTGCGGTGGGAGTCTGGAAACTAAATCTGGACTACGCACAACTCGTTCAAATCCAGCAGATCTGGAGTGGCGAATTTATTCGCCCATGGGTCTCTAGACAAGAAGACATGCGGTAGGTGTATGATATGTGAGACCATTGGTGCATAGAGGTGCTCTAAAATGCCGCAATCACGCTTTCCATTTTGGCTTATCCTCTTGGGTGTCTCGTTGTTGTCTTTTCCGTGTGTCTCCCATGCCTGTGAACCCATCGCGGTCTGGATGGTGGCGGCGGGACCGCAGTTCCTCCCCATGAATCTGACCGCCATGATATTGATTGTCCTCGCCAAGGCGGGGGCATTCTCCTTTTTCGAGAGACGGATCGATTTTTGGAGGGCCTGCCTGCTCATGCTGTTGGCCAATGTATTTAGCAGCCTGATCGGAGGGCTGGTGGCGGGAATTTTTTCGATCTCCTTCTTTATTTTCGTATCAATACCAGTCTTGTTTTTTGTCAGTTGGTTTCTTGCTAAAAGGTTGGATTTTCTTTTGGGTGCTAGAACACTGGGGGTAGGGCTTCTTTCACTCGCCCCGTTCGTGGGCCTGCTCTTCACAGGCGTATTCTACTTTCTGGGCCAAGAAGTACTGAGAGAAGACCGTGTTGCTGAATATTGGATGCTCAAGGTTCTGTCGTTGATCTTCCCCCTTGTGGTGGGACTGCTGCTGACCACCCTGCTGGAGGAGTGGTTTATCGGGAAATGTGTGAAACGGATCAAGGAGGGATTCCTGATGCCGGTCCTCAAGGCCAATCTGGTGGCTTTCCTCCTAGGGGCGGGTATCGGCGCGGCGTTCATGCTGCCCAAACGGCTGCACTCCCCGGGATTCTTGGCGATGGTGATGGATTTCCTGTCGGGGATGGTGGTGTAGGGTTGAGTTGATTTTCACCCCCCCCAACCCTCCCCCCTTGCGGGGGAGGGTTGGGGGGGTATCGTGTGGTGTCATATACTTCAAAACGGCAATGGACTGATTGTTCCTCGTGGTTCGATTTTGATGATCTGCCCGCCAGCCCAGGTGGTGGTGTACTCGGTTCCGTCGACAGTCTCCTTCTCTTTCTTGAAGGGCACCGGGAAGACCAGTTCACCCTGATCCTTTGCTTTCAAGCCAGCAATTTCGGCGTAACCATTCTTCTCAACCAGATCACGTGAAGCGCCATTCACCGTGATCTTCACCTTCTTAGAATCCACCCAGACGGGAATGCGGATCTGCAGCATTTTGTCCGTCTTCATGGTGAACCGGAGTGAACCTTGGAGAGGCAGCCCGCTGTCCACCGTGATATCCGCTGTGTCAGCATCGAACAGCAGATTGACCCGTACCGTCCTGTTATCGGCTGTTACTTGATGCTTGAGGCATTCGCACAGGGCATGAACCCCGCCGGAGATGATGTCTTGCGTGGTCAGCGGCCAGATCCCTGAATCCATCCGGTCATTGGGTCTTTGCATGGCGTATCCGCCGATCACCCGCTCCAGGATGTTGCGCTCCCAGTCTCCCTTGGGAGCGGGATTGTCATGCATGAACTTCTCCAGGTCCTCCTTCATGAACTGGGTCGGGAGCAGCATTCCACGTAGATACCGTTCCGCCATCTCGTAGAATTCCGGGTGGCCTACCTGCCCCAGATAGAGCGCCCCACGGATCACATCACCGGTCTGGTTGATCTCGCCGCGTGAGATCAGATTGGCGGGATGCTCTGGAAGGACTTCATCCCCCCACCCCCAGGAACTGAAATACTCGGGGACTCCTATCAGCATGATCTGAATACAATCATGGAGTAAAGCGGTGTCATTGGCGGCAATGGCATATTGAATAATCCCCGCTAGCGAGGAGGTGATCGAATGAATGTGTCCGCCGGAGTCTTTGAAGGGGGCGAAATGCCCCTCGATTGTGTAACCACTGCGGATGGTGGCATGGGCAAAACGCCCCGCCAGTGCCAGGGCATCCTTGTCACCAGTGCACTGCCAGTATTCCACCAGTGGCCCTACCAGACGTCCACTGGTGGTGGCATCACAGCCAATTCCGCGAATCCGTCCAGGAATACCCACCTTCTCCTCCAGTTGTGGGGATAGATGCCCCTGCTCATCGGTAACCGAGGTGAGCGTCATCACCATGCGGTGGGCGGTCTCCCTGGCCCAGGCGTCATTGCGCACACGGATCATCGCCAATAGCGACAGGAATCCCTCACGCATGTCATGGCCGATGACCGCCCGCTCGTAATGGTTTTCGACGTCATAATAACTTGGCAGGGAATCGACATTGTTGAACATGTCATGCGTGTATTGTTCGAGAACTGAGTAATGGGTCGCTTCCATAGGGATTCCCGTCACCTCCTCGGCCAGCAGGCAGGCCCACATGGCCCTTCCCACTACATGCGATACACATAATTCAAGCGGATGCTTCCGGTCGACAGGACCCATCACCCCAGTGCCATCCAACATGAAGTTGGACCCCCAATACAGCTCCGGGAAACCCGCGCTGCCAACGGGGTGGCACTTCCGGTTCATATGATCATTGAGGGGTGGGAGCCAGATATGGTCCCAGTTCAAATGGTAACGGAGCGAGGTCACACCCAGTTCAACCGGCTTACGGATATCGGTGCGGATGGGCAACTGCTCCAGATCCTTCCTGCCCGTCGCGGAAGAGAACTCCTTGAGAGATGGCCACTGTTCGATGACTTCCGGCAACTTGGTCCGGATTGGCGCCTGGATCTCTGTGACCGGAACATCCGGGTTGGATCCCCAGATCTCGATCTTGTCGATCGATCCCTTGAATTCCCCGCCATGGGCGTTCTTGTCAAAAGCAAACAGGATCCCCCTGACCTTCTTTCCGGAAACCCAGCGTCCCAGATTGCATTCGATGGTGGACCAGCGTCCCACGGTGCCGCGTCCAACACCTGGGTGCATGGGATGACTCGTCTGGTCACTTGCCCCGCTATCGCGTAGCGTCGAACCATCCTCGAAGATAAGATCGATTCCCATGAAACGGCCCAGATCATTATCCGGTCTGAACCAGTAACGCAGGATGGTCGCGGAGGTCACCGGGATCCTCACATCAAAGACCCGGTAGTAAATGTGCGAAATCTGCCCCGGACCGAGCTTTCCAGAGAGCACCAGAGCGCGTGAGCCATCAATTCCCGCTCCATCAACCACTTGAATGGAGGATTCAGCCACATTGGTTTCAACTACTACGGGCAACGGCTGATTGATGACTGGATCGCCTGGATTGAACTGGGTGCTCAGCAAGGCCACAAAGGTGCAATCGATATCAAAGGCGAGTGGCCCATTGAAACTCTTGTTGCGTCCGCTCCCATCCACCGCCACCACATCCCAATACAGGGTCCGCGAGACCTTCTGGTCATAGGTGAACAGGATTGAGGTGGCGGTAATCCCTTCTTTCTTGAGAAGGACCTGGGTTAATTCCGGATCCCAGGCGACAGTGACCTCATAGGTGATTCCCGGGCCCGCGCTACCCCATTCGAGTTTGATCGCCCCCACCGGGAAGGTGGTGTGGCTCGCAGGCTTCTTCAAGAAGAATGCCCCGGGACCATCATTTTCCAGTGGAAGCCAGGATTCATAGAAAGTCCCCGGAGCCCCGGCTGTGGCGAAGTCGCACAAGTTGAGGCTCCGTCCGCCGGTACCCGTGAATTGGAGAAGCCGAATGGGTTTGAATTGACAGGCTGGGAGGGGTGCATCCTTATACTCCAATCCTTTGGAATCGAGCGTGGGGATTTCCGCTGGATCAAAGAGATTGAACTTCTGGTCATAGGTCAGCAGAAGCGGTCCCACAAAGAGGGAACTCTTGAGTCCCACATTCTCATCGCCGGTGATCCAACGGATGGAAAAATCCATCTGGATCTCAATCCTGTCTCCGGCCTTCCACTCCCGTGTGAGTGGGTGGTAGGAACCCGCCTGAACCTGATTGACCGCTTCACCATTGACCGTGACTGTAGTCTTTTTCGACCATTCCGGGATACGCAGGAAGAGAGTGGTGGCAGTGGGGGAGGGAGGAGTCACCTCGATTACGGTTTTGTTATCGGCTGGGTACTGGGTTCGCTGGGTAAAGGTCCAGTTACCATTTGAGTGAGTGAAGGTGATCTTCCCAGGGCCGTAGTAGTTCACATAAATCCCCTCCTCTCCGGTTAGGATTGCCCAGTCGGAGAGGATCGCTAATCCACGTGGAGCGTTGACGGAGCAACAATTGAGTTCCGGGGTTCCAGGACGGCTTTGGAAGACAATGGTCTGCTGGGAGGACTCGCGGCGTCCGGTCATCGGGGTGTTGTAGGTGGACCAGCGTCCGCTTGGATGGAGATACCCCAGCACCGCGTTCCAGGTGGCCAGTTCGAGCGCATCCGCGATGGTGCTATCCCGCGAGAGCCTAAGGGCATCCACACTGAAAGCCATCCAGGCCACGGTGCAACAGGTCTCAATGGGGCCTTGCTGGAAGGGATTCCCGGTTGCTCCCTCATTGGTGGAAAAGGAGCCATTGTTGTGAACATCAGTCTTCTTAATGCTATACCAGTAGTGGAGTAGCGCCTGCCTGTAGCGCGGATCATTCGTAATCAGGTACAGATCATAGAGTCCCTGGAGATCGTGCAGACTCTCCCAGCGGGGGCGGGGGGTGTCATAGAATGGAATTCCCTTCAATGCAGTTTCGAGGTAATCCCCAGCGCCCGGTAGACGCCATTCGGTCTCGATCTGATGGACCATCTGGAGGTAGCGCTCGTTTTTAGTCTCGCGATAGAGGGTTCCCATGGCGTGGATGATGGCCATGTTCATTTCGGGCGAACCAGCATCAAGTACCCTGCGTCCGGTGTCGAGATAGGTGTTACAGATCAGGTCTGCACCACGTTTCGCGGCCTCCAGGGCGGCTTGATCGTTTGTGTCGAGGTACCACTGGTAAAGCGCCAGGAGGACATGTCCATGTCCCCAGAGGTCCCACTGCCCAAGCAGACGTTCCTTCTTGGGGAAGGGACCCAGGTATCCATCTTCGGCTTGGGTGGAGATCAACTCCGCTACTACCTTTTGTATATGGTTCCGGAGAGACTCCTCTTGTGTGAAGCGCATGGATTGAATTGCTGATTGAAGGTATTTCCCAATAAATTCCCCAGCCCAAGGAACCGGTTTTTCATAGGGAACTGGCCGGTCCCGCAGACGGAACATCTCCAGGATGGCTGGGTTGGCCTTGGTTACGGGAAGGATCCAATTATGTATGACCGCTTCCATCCGTTGTCCGGGTTCTCCCTCCAATTGGAGATGGGTTTTTGGACTGGTGAGAGGGAACATGGATCTCTCCTGAGTGGTTCCATTCTTGACCTGGCTATATCCAAAGTGCGACACGATGAACAGCCCTAGGACCGCCATGGTAATACTAGTGGGGGATAGTACTCGTCTCTTTTTCATCTCTAGAACCTCTCTTTTTCAGGATGGCCACCCGTTCCCTTCCACCTAAGGGAGCCTCCCCTTATTCCAAGGTTGAATCAGATATAGCGATAAATCAAATTCTATCTGGTCCACCTGAGGTTGTTGTCAAACAAAAAAGGCTTCTTGGCCAGTTGGAGCGGCTCCGCGCCAGAGTACCAAGGAAAAAGCGTATATTATTACCATATTATTGTCAAGAACATACTGAGTCGATGCGAAACAATGTTGATCACTATGTGAAAACCGGGGCTTGACATGTCCATTGAAATGATTTAGCGTTCAATCAACCTGGTACTGGTTCCACTTCATAAATGAAAAAGGGTGAGTGTCAAATCCAGTGACGACAGAATTGGAAACAGCCCATAAGCGGGTGACCTTGTCCGATATAGCCAAGGATCTCGGACTGAGCGTGAATGCTGTTTCCGGTGTGTTAAATGGACGGGACAATGTGCGTGTGGGTGAAGCCACCCGTCAGGCGATCCTCGCCTCCGCGCGCAAACTTGGCTACCGGCGTAATGTGGGAGCCTCTGTATTGGCCGGTGGCAAGACACGTTCTATTGGGCTGTTGGTGGCGGACATAACGAATGCCTTCAGCGCTCCAGTCGCGGGTGCTTTTGAAGAGGAAGCCTCGCGACTCGGCTACCAATGTATCCTTGGTTGCACTCAGTATGATGGAATTCGTAAAGCGGCCTACATCGAGCGCTTTCTCAGCCACCAGATCGATGGGCTGATGCTGACCACAATCTGGCAAGACCCCGATGTCCAACGAGCCCTTCGCTCGGTTCTATCCGAAAAGATACCCGTGGTATTTGTGGACTACCCCTGGAAAGACATGCCAGGATCGATTGTCTGCGGGAATCACTTCCAGGGGGGAATGTTGCTAGGGCGCCATCTCATTGAGATGGGGCACAGGAACATGATTTATATCGGTGATTGTCATTCCATGGGTGTTCATTCGGTTGAGCAACGTATCAAAGGACTCCGCGCCGCTTTTAATGAGGAAAACCTCCCATTGGACAGCATCATTGTCGATGTCTTCGATGCTCAGCGTAGCTTGGGGGAGTGGGCCGAGGGATTTATTTCCACCACACGATTGAGGAACCGTCCCTCAGTGATTGCCGCTTCCAACGATTGTGATGCTTACCGGTTGTATTCCGAACTGAGTTCCAGGGGTGTCCGTGTCCCCGATGATATTGCGCTGGCTGGATACGATGATCTGGGGCACTTCCTGTTGGGATCGATCGGCATGAATGAGGCTCAGTTGCCTTTTCTATTGGGATTTCCGTTGACCACAATCCGCCAGCCGCTTACCTCCATTGGCTATGAAGCGGCCCGTGTTCTCATCGATGCGATTGAGGGAAAAGGTTCAGATTGGCCGGTGAACCGGGAACTCAATGTGGAGTTGATTGTACGCGAATCCACCCGCCTGCCCCTGTGGGCAAGGTGAGAGCTGGAAGGGTTAGTAAAGGATGGACTTCAACGAGACCGTTGGAGAGAGAGTAAAAAGCAGTTGGGTGGTGAGAGGAGTTGGATTATGAAGCACTCGTGTCAACTTCATTTGATTTTTCTTGGGTGTGTGGTCTTGCTGGTGGGGACGGGTGCCTTCGCCCAGAACCTGTTGACTAATCCCGGTTGGGATGCATCTACCGGAACGGTGACTTTAGGCGAGGGACAACCGGCAAATTTTGATTCGACGACGTTCACGGATTGGCAAGTTTTTTCGGTGGGTACGGGAACCTCCACATTCTCCGTGCAAGCTGACACAAATGCCGTTTCCGCGCCTAATATTATGGCTTTCACCAAGAATTGGCCGGATGATGCAGGTATCCGCAGGGATACAGTTCCGGCTATGGTTACTCCAGGGCATTGCTATCTGTCCAGCGCCTATGGGCGTGATGTGGAAGGTTACCTCGATACGCTCAATGCCTCGACTTTCATTTTCGGCCCGAACGTATCGGTGGGAGCCGGAAGCATGGTGTTGTCCGCGGATTGGTCGAAGATCGAGAGCAGCTGGATTTGTCCTGCTAGTGGAACCGAGACCAGCCTTCCAGCTTCTTTCCAATTCCGGCTCTATGAGTTCGATGGATCCGTTCAAATCGACTCCTGCTCCTTGGAGGATATCACCGATAAAAACCGGATGACCAATAGCGGATTTGAAAACTCCGGAACCTCTCCGGTACTGTGGGATACTTTTGCGGTCGGTGGCGACACCACCACGGCGGCCATTAGCAACGATTCCTATGAGGGGAACAATGCCCTCCTGCTGCAGAGAACCTCGGCTGGCGGCGATGCCGGTATCAACAAGGATGCCCACCTTCTGCCTTGGAATGGTGCTGACAAGATGGAAGTTACCTTCTATGCCAAGGACGATCCAACCATGGCAAGTGGTGAGTATCTCCTGACCATGGTCTGCTGCTGGGATGCCACCGGGACTATCCAGGCATGCGAGGCTTACACTCTTCCAGTGGGCTCGGGTTCGTACAAACTCACGGGTGCGGTGTATTCACCACCTGCTTCCACCGCCAGGGTGACTGTTGGTTTCCGTATTGTGAATTCGGGTGGCGTTGCGATGACCGGCGATGTGCTCATTGATGATGTAGTCGTCGGCGATTTGAACGCAGGTTTCGTTTCCCGGATTCCTCCCGAGCACATCGAGGGCAACCTTCTGACCAATCCCGGCTGGGATCTAACGACCGCCAGTATAACGCTTGAAAATGCTTTCGACAGTGGAGTCAC
>CAZORO010000174.1:0-9848 GCA_964581845.1 uncultured bacterium | reverse complement strand
TCCTCCCAGGCCCATTTCCGGCCTAGGAATCCACCTTATTGACCTGTCCAGTTTTTGCCGAGTAGCTCATTCATCCTGGATTACTTCCAAAGCATCAAGTAACCATCCAAACATTACTATGTTATCAACGTTCGAAGGATGGTGAAGGGTCAGGACCGCATAACCACCTTGATCCACTCCCAAGTCCTCCAGAATTGTGGTCTGCTCAGTCCTGGCACGGTTCTCCAGTAGGGTATCCACCATCACATTACCCCCAGATGAATCTTTTTCTCCGGGCACCTTCACATAGAAGATTATCAACTCCGCTCTGTTCAGTGGAAAATTGGATGCCACTGATCGAATCGGTGAGGACACGGTTGATTTCTTCAGGCATGATCCGGTCGAAGCTACGTAGACCAGCCTCCACATGGATGAGTTTTACTCCAGCATCAACCGCCACCAGACCACAAGCAACCGTGCTGTTTACATCCCCTACCACCAGGACAGCATCCGGTTTTTCACTTGCCACTACTGGCTCAAAACGTTGCATGATTTGAGCAGTCTGTGAAATCCGTGAGGAGGAACCGACCTCCAGATTGAGGTCCGGTTCAGGAATTCCCAGTTGGCTGAAAAAGAGATCACTCATCCTCTGGTTATAGTGTTGACCGGTGTGCACAAGGAGAGGGGTGATGTCAGGATAAGCTTTGTAGGCCTCCATGATGGGAGCTATTTTCATAAAGTTGGGTCGCGCCCCTACCACATTGATGATCTTCACAATCTCTCCGCCTTCCCCCGATTGTCATTCCACCTATTAAAGCAGGGCCTTTTCAAGGACATCCACTGCCTTCTCCCGTGTGAACCGATCCATGACCAGATCCCAATTCCTGGGTGCGTTCTCCCTTAAGACCTCGTAATGATTAGTGACTTCAATAAGGGCTTTTTTCAGATCCTGCAGATTTCCTGGCTGAAAAGTAACGTTGGCGCCGGTTGAGTTCAAGATGTCGCACCCTTCACCCGCGATCCCACCCACAATCGGCTTCCCCGCAAGAAGATAATCGAACAGCTTGGAGGGGATGGTCAGCCTGAGCACCGGATCATCCCGGAGACTCAGAAACAGCACATCCGCCTCCAGAGTGGCGCGAAAGGCTGCTTCCCGGTCAACAGGAGGTAACAGTTCCACCCACTTGTTCTCTGGATCACGTTCCTGAATAAGGTTCTGTACTTTTTCGGCCTGTGAGCCAGCACCAAGGATTTTCAAGCGCCAATCTTTTAGGCAATCGTCATGCCGAAGGCTATGAAAAGCTTCCACCAATAGGTCAATTTCTTGTAAATGGCCAATATTCCCGGCATAAAGAATGGTTCGGCTCTCCAAAGGGATTGAAAAGGGGCCGTTTATTTTTTGTGAACCAATTAGCTTAGCGCCATAGATCCCATTGTACGCGACAGAAACTGGAGTCTGTGTTTGTTCTTGGATCCGTTGCTGCATGGGATGTGCAACACATACAATCCGATGAGCCTTTCTGTAGAGGTGCAGTTCCAACCTCTTCGCAAACGAGTAGATGGCCCCGGAAGAGGGAATCTGCCCTGCGGCCACTGCCGTGTCAGGCCATATATCCCGCACCTCCAGCACATAGGGTTTCCAGAAGAGAATGCCGAGGATGCGTGCAACGATACCGACGGTCAACGGAGGAGAACTAACCCAGATGACATCAGGTCTCCATCCGCTCAAGCCAGTTATCAGCCCTTGCCAGAGGGCCCCCATGACAAAGGAGGCATAATGGAGGAGGTAGCGTTTAGCCCCCCCTCGTCCTACCGGAAATACATGAACTCTACGGATAGAACCAGGAAATCCGGAATCAATCTCCTGAACACCTCCATTTCCCGTTACTTGTACCTTGTGGGGATGAGAGGTCAGAAGCGTGAGCTCGTGTCCCCGTTCAGCAAGAAGCCGACTCATGTCACCAATACGGAAGGAGGCGGCGGTAATATCGGGAGGGAAGAACTGAGAGATTGCCAGGATGCGCATCTCAACACTCCTCCTTCTGCAATGATGTTTCCGGAATCAATTCCCGGAGAGGCCGGAATGCAAAGTCCGAGACAAGTTGGTCAAATCGTTCGAGTCCCTTACTGAGATTCAAGTAGTGCCTGAACTTGAAATCCCATCGGATGCCCTTAAGGCGAGGAGCCTCACCATCAATCTCCCATGGGTGAATATAGGCGTTGAATAAGCCTTTGACTCTGAGGACATGTCTTGCAAACAAACGGAACAACGGGTAAGGATACAATCGCAGATATCCACCACCTGCAACAGGAAGCGACCTTCCAAGAATCCCAAGAGTTGACATCGGAACTTCGTATAGGTCTCCTATGCGATATATAAGTCCTTCTTCCCGGAATCGTGACCACTCCATACGTCCATATCGGCGTGAAACGACTGTGGGATTAAGGCTCGAATCATACTGAAAACCGAGTTCTTGAAGGATTTCAATAACACTGGGTCGAACTGAAAAAGCGGGAGCCCGGTAACCTAGAATGGATTGTTGAGCCAGATCTTCCAAAAATGCCTTCGCCCGTCGAATGTCTTCACGTATCTCAACATCAGTCAGGTTGTGAAGGATTTCATGACCGTAGCCATGACAAGCGATTTCGTGCCCCTCACCTGCAATGTCTCGAACGAAAGATGCGGGAGCCTTTTCGGCGACAAGACCGAGAAAGAAAAAAGTGACATGCCGGTTATGCCTTCGCAAGACTTCCAGGATTTGTTCGACATTTCTGAAGACACGTGGTTCAATATCAGGCCAGCATGCACGCGGGCAAGCACTTCTGAGGTTTTCTACATGGAACCAATCCTCCACATCGATCCCCAATGTGGCGATTGGAGGAACGAGTACAGCCATCAAATGAGGCGCCTACCAGTTTCTTTGAATTTACGGACATCTTCACGCTTAGGAAAGCTGAAGTACGACCCCTTACCCATGTCCATCGGTTGCCGGATCAACCGGCTCTCAGCTACTTCTACAAGGGTATCGAGAACGAGATGAGCGGCAATTCTCTTCGTATGTCGTATCACTGAATCCAGAGTCTCATCAGCCCCAATCGGAACCACCTCCTGTTTCAGAATATCACCTCCATCAATCTCGGGAGCCATGGAGTGGACTGTAATCCCCACCTCAGTCCTTCCATCAAGCAATTGCCAAAAAGTGGGAAGCATACCACGGTATTGGGGGAGAGGACCCGAATGGACGTTGATACAACCTAACTCAGGAATTTCTAACAACAGCTTTTTGAAGATTTGAGGAGCCGCCACCGACAAAATGATCCTCGGTCCAACATCTCGAATATGATCCAGGAACTTTGGAGAATTTACATTTGACTCCTGGTAAACCCGTATCCCATGTGACTTGAGCAGTCGTTCGACTCCAACTCCTTTTAAACGGCGTAAGAGATAGCCTGCTCCCACTCGAAGGAATCCGATAGGGCCCCAGAAGTCCCACATGCGGTGGGCGAGTTTGAGCTTACTGTCCCGGAAAGCGGTTTGGACCACAACTTCTTCGATCTGTATCAGGGATCGGCTACGTGGATCGTCCAAGAATTCCTTGAAAAACTCGTAGACATAGAACGGATCTTCTTCAGTGATGATGACTATGGGTATTGGGTACATGTCGCACAAAGTAGCATCCTAGTATACAGGCTTTGAAAATACCGCGTGAATTACAATAATTTCATGGTCAGCCAGGCCAAGTGGACTGATACCACTAATCCAAACCATACGACCTTCAGTGTATGAACGGACCTTTGTACATCCCGGCTCTCCCGGTCAGGAATCGCCATTACTAACAGAAGTCCGGGCAGAAACTGGCCATAGTGGCGAATCGCCAGTGTTGTTGTGGTGAATGCAATGGCTGTGAGCAGGATGTAAACCTTGAGGAATAATAGAGCCAGTGCACTATCATGCTTGTTTTCAATTGGGAGTATCAATCCATTTATTGCTAGCAATTTATTTTTGGCATGTGATCGTAATACGAACCACACTCCGGTCACTATCCATGGGACAAGAAAGAGCATACAGATGCCGTTCCATGTCATGAACAAGTTATATGGATCAACTCTTGACCGAAGTAATCCCCACAAAGGGATCGGATTAACTAGTAATACTCCGAGACCTAGAACACACCTAATTGGGAGGGGTTGTTTCACAACAAGAGCCATACCAAGAGATCTTTCGTCATGTTGTACCTCGCCAAACTCCTCATACGAGGCACGTCTTTCATCAGCAAAGCCTTTTACTAACGTCAAATAATCAAGAATTCGCACAAATCCCACCAATAAAAAAATGGGAACGAGCAATGTTGCCAGTGTCTTGGCTGGCGTCATCCTCTCTCTCCAGTACCAACACCCTCCTGCAATTACGGCAAAGATGCCGAAGAGGACAGCAGACTTGTCCCGTATGAAATAAATGGCGATTGAACTGAGACAGACGAGAACAAGGCCGAGAAGGGTTGCGGAAGTACGCTTACAGGAGAGAGCACGGATCAAGGAATAGAGCACTATCGTATTCAGAAGCAGTGCGAAGCAGTCTCGTAGATGCAGGCTCCCATATAACCAGAACAAACCCATGAGAGAAAAAGTCCATCCCACTCGGTTCATTCTGCAAGGGTCTCCACAAAAAAGAATTCGTGCTGTAGCCACTGTCACAGCAGCCGAGAGGCCTACAACCATCGCGTTGAAGGTCACTCCAATGTGAGAACCAAAACTACACCCCAGTGCCAGATAGAAGTTGTAAATCCGTTGCCAGATCCAGACTGCAAGTGGAGCGTTGGTTCCCAAACGTGCACCGTCAGGATGAGGAAGACTCATCATTTCGTCCCACGTGTAGTAGGGTGGAGAGTCAAGGATTCTTCCAAAGTATGTCACGGCGTCAACGAAACCTGTTGGATTCCCTTCTTGAAAGAGAGAATAGATCTGTGAAAGTCCTCCCCAGAAGATACAAATCGCATATGTTAACAAGAAAAAACGTAACTCATGTCGTCGTCTAGGAAAAGAAATATTGATTATGATGGTCCCTGCAACCAGGTGACTAAAAACTGGTATCCACACATCCCATGTGCCCTGAGCGAATCCGAATAATACTGTACCAATCAAGAGGAAGGGGAAAGAGATCATTTCCCCCAATGTGAGAGGTATAGTTTGCACATGCATCCGTCGAGAGTGAATATCCAAATCTTTATTATAAATCTGCCAAGAGGCTGTATTCATATCGAGTTACAATGAAGAAGAATAACAAGTTCATCGTCATGTTCTAACAACATGTTTTTGAGAAATTTGCCTGATCTCATAGACATAATCAATCAGTGCCCTCATTCGGGTCTCCTCTTTGAACCTATTTGCGGTGATCTTTCCCAGCAAAACGGCTCGGTCTCCCTCAGCCTGAGACCATCGTAACACAGATCTGACTGCATTACGAAGAGCAAGAGGATCCTCGCGGGGAACGAGAATTGCTCCGCTCCCCTTCACTACCTCAGGAATTCCGTCAACATCGGTGGCAACCACTGGAACCCCGGCTGCCATCGCCTCAGCGAGAACAAGACCAAAGCCCTCAATTCGCGGAGGATGAGCCAGAACATCGGATGAAGCCATGATCCAGTCAACATCCGAGCGGGACCCGAGGATCTTGACCCTATCCTCGCTCATATCCGCTCTTATACGATTCAAAAGGGCATCAAAAGTGGCGCTCTCACCGGGAATGCCATCGCATGTTTCGGCATCAGTCGGACCGACAAACACAAGCACTGCATTCTCTTCTTTCAGGAGGGGTTGAACTGCCTCATATAGAATATCAATTCCTTTCCGTGCAACCATCCTCCCGACGAAAAGAACAACCTTGGCCTTCTCATCAATTCCAAGCATGGCACGAAATCGGGTGCGGTCCGGTGTGGTATTGAAAAAAGTATCATTGATGGAATTGTAGATAATCCTGACCCGATGAGTTGGGAGATTGAGGAAACGAGTCCAGCATTCACACGTATAACGTGTAATAGCATAGTGGAATACGTGCTTATTTGCCCATGAAGAGAACCGCAAGAACTTCCACTTTGGATCATTATGTCTTGATCTTAAAAACACGTCATGACACCCCACTAGAGGAACAACAGATAACGATCGCGTCGCCCACATGTTCATTAAGTTTGGGGTGCTCATATTTGACTCTACAACAGAGATATCATGAGTCTTGATGATGCGACGGACATGCATTACTGCATCGAACAAGTAAACTGGAGAAGGGTGTGGTTTGAGATCAAGAAAGTGAATCCTTGCATAGCCCTCGGATTCTAACCTTGCCGCTGCTTCATTTGCTTCAGGATAATCCCTAGAATACATCATCGCAATATGACTTTTTCCGCCTGTGAACTCTGGCCACCTTCTAGCTAGATCTAGGGACAACTTCTCTGCTCCCGAAAGATTCGCAAACTGGTGCATAAGTACCAAAAGATTCATGCCCATACTCTACAGAACGATAGGTCTAGTACCTTCTTGTTCTGCCTCACCTGAAAATCTGACCCTTGGATTCTTGGGATAAGCAACATAGAATCTTGTCCAAAGGAAGGATCCCAACATGCCCAAAAGCCGGAAGCAGTACTCTCCCAGCGAGAAAGCCGCCACCACCATTCTCCGCGAGCACTTGGTCGACCGGGTCCCCGTCTCGGATGTGTGTGAAAAACATGGCATCCACCCGACCCTCTTCTATCAGTGGCAGAAAACACTTTTTGAGAATCTGCCCAACCTCTTTGACCGCAAGATCGGGAAATCCATCAAAGCCGACCACAACCAGATCGAGGCACTCCAACGTAAACTCACCCACAAGGATGAAGGCATCGCTACCATCATGGAGGACTTCATCGCGGAAAAAAAAGGGCTTGGGGAATCCTGATGAGGTACTGGGTTTCCCCTTCCATCCGCCGTGGACGCGAAGAATGTTGATTCTTTTTTATACGCTCCACGACGGCCTGCAGGCCCTGCTCGACAAACCTTTGACGGACATTACGTGGCGTGTTGACATGTATATCGAAGGCCTCCGCGATTTTCTCATCGGGCCAATTCGGACCAATCGCGTCGACTTTCAGCAGAATTTGGGCGTGCTTGGTCTTGTAGGCCGCCTGCTTCCCACTCCCCGTCATTTTCCCCAGTTCTTTACGTTCCTCATCCGTCAGCCGTACGAAATACTTCTTGCTCATCTTCTCCCCCCTCCTTTGATTCATCCCTGGGAGGAGTTATCTGAACGGGACACTCACTACTAAACACAAAAGGAACCATCTACTGGTATTAATCCAATCAATCTTGGAGTAGAAACGATATGTTAATAGTTGAACCTTGTCGTCAATCCACCATCTTTTATCGGTGCGTCTATCAGGCCAGGATGGAAAACATCTCTCACTCCACGACCAACAACGACACTGTCCCATACGGCCCCATATACATCCCGGCCTTACTATTTTTTGTAAACTTCATCTCCATCCCATATGGCAGCCGGGGAACCTCCACTTCGGTCTCGATGGAGACATAGGTCCCCGTCTGCCATGTTTCTGCGGCGGGGACTATCGGAAACCATTCTTCGATGAACTGAGGAGGTTGATCCTTTTGATAGGGATTTTTGAACCCGTTGCGTACAAGGACCTCAACGTGCTCTGGTTTTGGAACGGCTCTCCAGACAAATCCCAACTTCTGATCAGCAGTCAGCGATGGTTTGCCTGTCACCCGGAACAACATCGCGAGGTGATGCTTGACCATCTCAGCGGGCTTAACCTCACTCAACCGTTTCCATTCAAACGCCACCAGTTCCAAGCCTTTCGTAACGGATTTCGGTGGCTTCGCCGTCAACAACTCCTTCTCCTTGGTTTTCAAGGCCTCATCCACTTTCGCATCGGTCACGCCCGCTTTCTTGTACTCCTCGTGCAGGTTATACCAAGTGAATAGATTTTTAGCCTCAACGATCTTGGACTCGAGATCGGCGGGAACGGCCTTGGCAACAGCGGGTTTGGTAACCTCCTCTTTCTTGACCGTAGTGGAAGGGGCTTCCACCTTGGCAGTTGGAGTCTTGCTGAGTACATCGGTGGCTTGGGTTGTTTTCACGGCTTGTTTAGGCTTAGGAGGAGCGGACTCCTCCTTGCTCGAACAACCCCCCATCAATAAACCCAGAACAACCAGCAAAGTAGTGGTGATTGACCCACTAAAATGATAGTTACTATGGCATTTCATCGTCTTTTCTCTTCCCTTTCATAAGACTTGGTGCAGGCTTTATAACATCTCGCAAAAAAACTCATCGATCTGAAAACCAGAATCCATCTAACCAAAACGATTATACTCGCAATAAGTGACTCTTATCACATAGGAGAAGGTGACAAAAGCCTTAAAAAAAACTGAGAGGCCGTTATACGCCCCCACAGACACAAAAAAAATCCCCCCGCGATTGTTATCCTCGCTGGTCCCACCTTCTGTGGATTCGGTCCCGCTTTATATAGCATCTGAACCCCGCTTCGTGAAGCCTCTTCAGTGGCAAGGCCAGTTAGCTGAACCTCATCCGCCTTGGAGGCCAGGCCATCAGTCACTCCAGAAAGCTTCTTGACCTCTCTTTCAAGGACCTTCAACTGGATCTTGTCTTCCGAAACTTTCCAGGCGATTTGCTCACGATCTTTGTTGAGGCCCGTAAGGATGTCAACCTCGATCCTCATCAGCGAGGCGAGGTATCCCTTTGAACGGATGTTCCTTCTTTTGGCATGGGTAGTAGACCCACATAAGTCTATATAAATCAAGAGGATAATCGTCGTGAAGGTAGTTTGCGTTTGGTCGTCACACAGGTCCCTTTGCAGGGCAGCACCTCCGGTAGAATGGCGTTGGCTGCCGCCAGGAGCTCCTGGATGGATTCGCGGGACACGGGGATTTACGCGCAGACAGAACGGTCGTGGTCGAGGATCTCGGTGACGCAGAGCGTTGGCAGTTCGTTGGTGCCCTCAACAGTGGCGGCGAGAAAGCGCCCGCAGCGGGCCAATTCGCGCACGATCCAGCAAGCCAGCATGACCAAGAACACTTGCGCGTGCGTGAGGCCAGGCGTACATTGATCCGCCGTAGTTCCAGTTCGACGGTCTTGCTGGTCCGAAAAGCCGAATCGACTTGCGACATGTCTTTATAGCACTCGTTCACCATGTACTTGTCGGCTTGGTCTGGTTGAAGATCCGTTTTCAGCACATAGCAGCCATCCAATTTCGAGTCCTGCAACAAGGCTTCCTCGGACACTCTCAACTCGACCCGGCGTGCAGTATCGTCACAGGAAATCGTCACCCACTCGGAGACCTTGAATTTGACGGCAGTCCGAGCGGCTTTGCTCGATGCCGTCGCGGTCCTAGCCTGAGGATGCTCCTGGAGGTAGAGATTGGTTCTACCCCCTTGCGGAGCACAGCCAGTTTCTCCGACCGCGAACCCGCCATCTCCTTAGCGCGCTCGGGATTGCGCTGCAATACGTAGCGTGTGTGGGCGTCAGTCACAACTTCGGCAACCTCATCATCAAACAACTCCATCTGCAAGGAACCCTGCTTCAACAGCAGTTCGATCTGCGGCTTTGTAATGGCAGTAATATAGTGAAAGCGCGACTCGGCGAGCGCTTCGATCTACTGGCTCTTAATCATGCCGCGATCTCCCTCAATACCCCCCATTACTCCCCCACTCCATCCCTTCCCAACCGGGCAACTGCCTCACCCAGAAACACCTCCAAACCCTTCTGTGACGCCTGCTGATAAATCCTTTCCATCGCCATCATGAAATCCTCCTCGCCGCTCCAAAAGGGAAACTTTCCGAGCCTCTTTGGAAACACCGCATAG